>JAICZB010000019.1 GCA_025933895.1 Thermoleophilia bacterium | reverse complement strand
GTCTCCAGCTGGATCACGACGAGCGGCGCCTCTGTCGAGGCGAGATAGTCGCGCAGAGGGACGGCGCCGTAGCGAGCCTGCGGGTGGGCGAGGCTGATAGAGCGCGAGCCGTCGGGCGCGTACGCGACTGCGGAGGCAAGTGCTCGCACCTCGGCGACACGACGCGCGGCCGAGAGCTGGATGCCCGCTGCGCCGGCCTCGAGCAGCCGGTTGACGAGACCGCGATCGACCTCCGGGATCCGCACGACGGCCGGGAAGCCGATCGCGGCGGCGTGCCGCACGAGCCGCAGGACGTCGGCTTCCGAGAGCTGCGAATGCTCGTAGTCGACGACGCAGAAGTCGAGCGACTGAGCGCAGATCTCGATCGATTCGAGCGCGGGGAGCTTGACGAACGTGCCCACGATCCGACCGTCCTCAAGCCTCCCCCGCAGGCTTGACACGCCTCCTGCCATGTGGGACGTTATCTCACATAGTGAGCAGGGCCGCAAGTCGTCGTCTGGGGAGGGATTGATGGAAGCTTCCGCACAGGGGGAAGGGCGCGGTCTCCGGCGCAACGCAATCGGACTACCGGGCCTCATCGCGCAGTCGCTCGGCGTAACGGCGCCGGAGATCTCGGCCGTCGTGATCGCCGCTGTGGTTGCGAGCAAGGTCGGCGGGTGGACGCCGGCGGCCTTTTGGGTCGCGGGCATCGGCGCAATCGGGCTGGCGCTGATCTACGGCCGCTTCGCGCGCTACGTCCCGAGCGCAGGCGGGACATACGCGATCGTTCGCGCCGGCCTCGGTCGCGACACCGGCTTCTTCGCCGGCTGGACGTTGCTGGCGGTCGGGATCATCTTCGTGCCCGGGTTGCTGATCGCCGCCGCCTTCCTGCTGCAGAACTTCTTCGGGCTCGTCGAGCCGTCGCACCCGTTCTTCTCCCACGCCTGGTGGGGCTGGGCGCTGCTCCTCACCGCGATCGTCGCCGCGATCTCGTGGCTCGGCATCCAGATCTCGGCACGGATCCTGCTCGCGCTGACGGCGATCGGCGTGACGATGCTGCTGATCCTCGACATCATCATCCTGGCCAAGGGCGGAGCCCATCACTGGGCCTGGTCGTCGCTCGCTCCCTGGGACGGCCACGGGACGTTCGGCTTCGGTTTCTTCGCGCTCGGAGTCGGAATCGCGATGACCGGCTTCTCCGGCTTCGAGACCGCGGTCTTCCTCGCGGAGGAGGCGCACGCGCCTACGAAACAGGTGCCGAAGGCGGTGCTGGGCGCGGTCTCGCTCGCGGTGATCTTCTACATCGTGACCACGTTCTCGATCGTCACGGGCTACGGCCTCCAGAACGCCGGACACTTCGCGTCCGACTCGGGCTTCGCCGTCGTCTCGCTGTCGGGGCAATACGCCGCGCTCTGGTTCGGAAAGGTGCTGCTCCTGTTCCTCGCGATCTCGTCGTTCGCGTCCGCGATCGGCACCGCGAACTTCACGACGCGCACCGCGTTCGCCTGGGGGCACGACGGCTATCTGCCGAAGGCGTTCGCGCGCACCCATCCCCGCTTCAAGAGCCCGGACGTCGCGATCGGCGTGCTTACGGCGATCACGCTCGGCGTCATGCTCGCTGGGCTTCTGTGGCAGGGACGGACGATCAACGATGCCGTCACCTACTTCAGCTGGCTGCTCCAGGTCGGAGCCACCGGGATCCTGCCCGTCTACGCGCTCGTCGGCATTGCCGGCTTAGTCCACTCGCGGCGCCATGACGGCAACCTGATCGACATCGTCGTCGCGCCGATCCTGACGGTCGTCGTGGTCGGCGTCGCCGAGGTGACCGAGTTCTACGGTCAGAAGGGCATCTACCACTGGGCGCCGTACGTGATGCTGGGCTGGATGGGCCTCGGCGTCCTCGTCCGCCTGGCCACGCGGGCGAGGGTGGAGCAGCACGAGCGCCAGGCGGAGGAGCTGCACCCGGAGCTGGCCGCCGGCTGATGTCTCGCACTCTCAGCCGCGGGCACCTGATCGGAGGCGAGCAGGTGCCCGCGGCGTCCCGCGAGACCTTCGAGTCGCTCGATCCGTCGACGGCCAAGCCACTCGCGACGCTGGCGCTCGGCGGGCCGGACGACGTCGATCGCGCGGTCGCCGCGGCACGAAATGCTCTGCCGGCGTGGCGGTCGCTCGATCCCTACGAGCGCGGCCTCATCCTGCAGCGGCTCGCCGGTCTGATCGAGGAGCGCGGGGACGAGCTGACCGATCTGGAGGCGAGCGACGCGGGGAAGTTGCGGGGCGAGGCGGCGCGCGACATCGACCGGGCGGTTCGGACGTGGACGTACTACGCGGGCTGGCCGACGAAGATCACGGGCACCACGAACCCGGCCGATCCGGGCGTGTTCTCGTACACGGTGCGCGAGCCCGTCGGTGTCGTCGGTGCCATCACGCCGTGGAACTTCCCGCTCGTGATCGCCTCCTGGAAGCTCGCGCCCGCGCTCGCGTGCGGCAACACGGTCGTGCACAAGCCCGCGGAGGAGTCGCCGCTGAGTGCCCTGCTCCTGGCCGAGCTCGCGCTCGAGGCCGGCGTCCCGCCAGGGGTCTGGAACGTCGTGACCGGCGAGGCCCAGGCCGGCGCCGCTCTGGCCGCGCACGACGACGTGGACAAGATCTCCTTCACCGGCTCCACCGAGGTCGGGCGCGAGATCCAGCACGCCGCCGCGGGGAACCTCAAGCGCCTCTCGCTCGAGCTCGGCGGCAAGTCGGCGAACGTCGTGCTCGCGGACGCAGACCTCGACGCCGCGCTCGAGGGCGCCATGCGTGCGACGTTCCGCAACGCGGGACAGGTCTGCACCGCCGGCGCGCGGCTCGTCGCGGAGGAGGCGGTCGCCGGCGAGCTGAGCGAGCGGCTGGCCGAACGCGTCCGGGCAACCGAGGTGGGCCCGCTCATCTCCGAGCGCCAGCGGGAGCGCGTCCTCGACCTGTACGGGTCCGCGGTGGACGAGGGAGCGCGCGCGCTCGTCGGCGGCGGACCCGTCGAGCGGCCCGGCTTCTACGTCGAGCCGACGGTGTTCGTGGACACGACGAACGCGATGCGGATCAACCGCGAGGAGATCTTCGGCCCGGCCGTCGCGGTGATCTCCGTCTCCGGCGAGGAGGAGGCGGTGAGCGTCGCGAACGACACGCGCTACGGCCTCGCGGCCGCGGTCTGGACGCGCGACGCCTCGCGTGCGACCCGGATCGCGCACGCGCTGAACGCCGGTACGGTCTGGATCAACAACTACGGCGGCCTCGACGTGTACAGCGCGTACGGCGGCCGCGGCTTTTCGGGCTACGGCTACGAGCAGGGACCACAGACGATCGAGGAGTACACGACCTTGAAGACCGTGAGGCAGACGCTGTGAGCGTAGGCTCGACGGAGCTCACCAAAGAGCGCAGGTGCCGGCTTTGCCGGCGCCGGGAGCGGGAATTGTGAGCCTCGCCGAGCTCGACGTCGCGCACATCATCCATCCGCATGCCGTCGTCGGGAGCCCGGCGCCGCCCCTCATCTGGGCGCGCGGCAAGGGAGCGCTGCTGTGGGATGTCGACGGCCGCGAGTACGTCGACGGCACGTGCGGCCTCTGGCAGTGCGCCGTCGGCCACGGCCGCGAGGAGCTCGCGCAGGTCGCCGCCGAGCAGATGGGGAAGCTCGAGTTCTACGCCTCGTTCTGGAACTTCGCCAACGAGCCGTCGATCCGGCTGGCCGCCCGCCTTGCCGAGCTCTCGCCGCAGGGCCTCGACCGGATCTTCTTCACGAACGGCGGCTCGGAAGGGATCGAGACCGCGATCAAGCTCGTGCGTCTCGCGTGGGAATCGGCGGGGCAGCCGGGCCGCGACCTGATCCTCTCGCGCAAGTCCGCCTATCACGGCGTCGGCTCCGCCTCGCTTGCCGCGACGGGGATCGCGCCGCTGAAGGAAGGCTTCGACCCGCTGCCGCCGGGCTTCGTCCACCTGTCGACACCGACCCTGCGCACCGACGTCGACGAGCTCGTCGACGAGCTCGAGCAGACGATCGCCGAGCACGGAGCGGAGCGAATCGCGGCCTTCGTCGGCGAGCCGGTGATGGGAGTGGGAGGGATGATCCCGCCGCCGGACGGCTACTGGCCGCGCGTGCAGGAGGTGCTGCGCCGCCACGGCATCCTGCTCGTCCTCGACGAGGTCGTGACCGGCTACGGACGCACAGGGCACTGGTTCGGAGCGCAGCGCTACGAGCTCGATCCCGACGTGATCGTGACCGCGAAGGCGCTCACGAGCGGCTACGTGCCCATGGGCGCCGTTCTCGTCCACGACCGGGTCGTGGAGCTGCTCGACGGGACGGCGTTCCGGCACGGCTTCACGTACAACGGGCACCCGGTCGGCTGCGCCGTCGCCCTCGCCAACCTCGAGATCATCGAGCGCGAGGGGCTGCTCGGGCGCGCGGTCGAGACCGGGTCGCGCATGCTGGAGCGCCTGCAGCCGGCCGCCGAGGTGGCAGGCGTCGCGGAGGTACGCGGCGTCGGGTTGATGCTCGGGGTCGAGCTCGAGGAGGGACTCGATGCCGCGCCGGTCGCGGCCCGCGCGCTGGAGCGCGGGGTCGTCGTGCGCGCGAGCGGGCAGAAGATCGTGATGTCGCCGCCGCTGGTGATCGAGACCGAGCAGGCGGACCGCATAGTCGACACGCTGCTCGAGGCGCTCGGAGAGCTGGGATGACGACCGAGGCGCCGATCAACCAATCGGTCGAGCGCGCCGTCCAGATGCTCGGCTTCTTCACGGCCGACGAGCCCGAGCTGACGCTCGCCCAGCTGACGAAGCGGCTCGGCACGAGCCGCGCGACGACGCATCGCTACGCGATGGCGCTGCGGCGGGTCGGCCTGCTCCGCTACGACGCCGGGTCGGGCACTCACTCGCTCGGCCCGCGCATCGTCGAGCTCGCGGCCACGGCGCTGTCGGGGCTGCGGATCATCCGGATCGCCGGCCCGCACATGGAGCGGCTCGCGGCCGAGCTGAACGAGACGGTCGTCCTCTCGATCTGGGACGGCGACTCGCCGGTCGTCGTGCGCGTGGACGACAACACCGACCGGGTCGTCCACATCGTCGTGCGGACGGGCTCGCGGCTGGCACGCACCTCCTCGGCGCAGGGCAAGGTCTTCCTCGCGTTCTCCGAGGAAGGGGACGCGCTTACCGCGAAGGAGCACGGCCGCATCCGCCAGACCGGGATCGCGATCAACACGCAGAACGAGGACGGCATCCGCGCGATCGCGACGCCGATCTTCCAGGACCGGGACTGCGTCGCCGCGATGGCCGTCGTCGGAACGATCGCCAACCTGCCCGCGAAGGAGAGCGCGCCGCTGTGCCTGCGCCTGCGCGAGACGGCCGACATCCTCTCCGCCGAGCTCGGTTTCTTCTCAGACCAAGAAAGGAGCGCTTCCTGATGCCCGCCTACACGTGGGACGAGATCCCCGACGAGCCTGTGCGGCCCGGCGTGCGCCGGCGGGCGTTCGGTACCCGCGACGCGATGCTCGTGCTCAACCACTGCGAGCCGGGCATGGACACGCGCCCGCACAGTCACGACTTCGACCAGATCGCCCTGATCACGAAGGGGACGGCGGTCTACCACATCGGCGACGAGCCCTGCGAGGTCGGTCCGGGCTCGATCATGCTGATCCCGGCCGGGGTCGAGCACTACATCGAGCCGACGGGGACCGAGACCGTGGAGAACATCGACGTGTTCGCGCCGGCCCGCGACGACTACATGCACCTGCTCGAATGGCTGAAGTCGAGCTCACCGGCGTAGCCGGCGACCTCGACGCGGCGGTTGCGGACCTCGCCGAGCGCTTCCGGGCCGCTCTCGAGCCCCCGGCGCGCGCGGCGGCGGAGCTCGACTCGCCGACGCTGCGGGCCCGTTTCGACGAGCCGCTTCCCGACGACGGGATGCCGGTCGAGGCCATCCTCGCCCAGCTCGACGAGCGCTCGAGCGGCGGGCTCGCCGGCTCGACCGGCGGCCGCTACTTCGGCTACGTCACCGGCGCCGCACTTCCCGCGGCCGCCATCGTCGAGGCCTGGACGGCCGCCGTCGACCAGAACGTCGGGATGTGGCCGCTCGGCCCGGCCGCGGTCGAGCTCGAGCAGGTCACGCTCGGCTGGCTCGCAGACCTCCTCGGATATCCAGGGGCTGGAAGCGCCGGTGGCCAAGCCACCGGCACCCGGCCGGAGACCGGGCCGCCAAAGGCGGCCCCCGGCGCCTCGGGCTATTTCGGCTCGGGCGCTACGATGGCGAACACCGTCTCCCTCGCTGTCGCGCGCCACTGGTTCGGACGCAAGCACGGCGTCGACGTGCGGGAGGAGGGCGTGCGGGCGCTGCCGCCGCTCGCGGTGTACGGCAGCGAGGAGCTGCATCTCTCGGACCACAAGGCGCTGCGCACGCTCGGCCTCGGGTCGGGCTGCGTGCGCGCGATTCCGATCGACTCCGAGTACGCGATGGAGGTCGACCCGCTGGTCGCCGCGATCGAGCGCGATCGCAAGGCGGGAGTCGAGCCCGCGATCGTGATCGCGCAGGCCGGCTCGGTCAACACGGGCGCCTCCGATCCGCTCGACGCGATCGCCGACATCTGCGAGCGCTACGGGCTCTGGCTGCACGTCGACGGCGCGTTCGGCGCCTTCTTCGGTCTCTGCGAGAGGACGGCGCCCCTCGTGCGCGGGATGGAGCGCGCGGACTCGCTCACGGTGGACGGGCACAAATGGCTGAACGTCCCGAACGGCGTCGGCTTCGCGCTCCTCCGTGACGCCGAGCTGCATCACGAGACGTTCGGCGGCTCCGCCGGTTACCTCACTCCCGGCTCCGGCGCGAACCTGCACGAGTTCGGGTTCGAGGCCTCGCGCAGCTGGCGCGGCGCGTGCGTGTGGGCGGCGCTCAAGGCGCTCGGCCGCAGCGGGGTGGAGGAGCTCGTCACGCGCTGCTGCGACCTCGCCGCCGAGCTCGGGGCGATCGTCGAGGACCATCCTCGGCTCGAGCTCGCCGCGCCGGCGCCGACGAACATCGTCTGCTTCCGTTACGTCCGCGACGGAGTCGACGGCGAGGAGGCGAACCGGGCGATCCAGGCGGAGGTCGCCGCGGCCGGCAGCGTCTTCCACACCGGCGCGACGCTCGAGGGCCGGTTCTGTCAACGTGCGGCGATCTGCTCCTGGCGCACAACGGCCGACGACGTGCGTGCCCTCGCGGACGAGGTCGTCAGAGTCGGAGACGGGCTCTGATGGGGCGCTACGTCCCCGACGAGATCGAGGCGTACGCAGAGCGCTACACGAGCGCGCGCTGGGACGTCTTCGAGCGGCTAGGCGCCGAGACGACCGAGACGCAGCGGAACCACGGGATGATGGTCGGCGTCCTCGAGGGCGCGTTCCTCTCCTTCCTCGTCTTCATGACTCGCGCCAGGCGCGTGCTCGAGGTCGGCACGTTCACCGGCTGGTCGAGCATCGCGATGGCCCGTTCGCTGCCGCCGGACGGGAGCCTCGTCACGTGCGACGTCAACGAGGAGACGACCGCCGTCGCCCGTCGCTACGCGGAGGAGGCGGGCGTCGCGAGCCGCATCGACTTCCGGGTCGGCCCCGGGATCGACACCCTCGCCTCGCTGGAAGGGCCGTTCGACCTCGCCTTCATCGACGCCGACAAGGAGGGCTACGTCGACTACTACGAGGCGATCCTGCCCAAGCTCGCGCCCGACGGGCTGATCGCCGCCGACAACACGCTCTTCGGCTGCGATGCCGACGACGGCGAGATCACGCGTGCGATCACGCGGTTCAACGAGCACGTCCTGCAGGACGACCGCGTCGAGGCCGTTCTCCTGCCGCTCCGTGAGGGCGTGACGCTGATCCGTCGCCGCTGATGAAGATCCTCGTGGTCGGAACGGGGGCGGTCGGCGCGGCCGTGGCGGCCGTCGCGAAGCGGCGGGACTTCTTCGGGCGCATGACGTTCGCCGACGTCGACCCGGCCCGTCCCGCCGCGGTCGTGGGGCGCGAGGGCGACGACCGCTTCGCCGCGGCACAGGTCGACGCGGGCGACCGCGAGGCGCTCGTCGCGCTCCTACGCGAGACCGAGGCGGACGCGGTCCTGAACGCGGCGGACCCGCGCTTCAACCCGCCGATCCTCGACGCCGCCTTCGAGTACGGCTGCACCTATCTCGACATGGCCATGACGCTCTCGGGCCCCGGCGTCCTGCTCGGCCAGGAGGAGCTCGACGCGCACGAGCTCTGGCAGGAGCGCGGCCTGCTCGCGCTGGCGGGCATCGGCGTCGAGCCCGGGCTCGCCGACGTCTTCGCCCGATACGCCGCCGACCATCTCTTCGACGAGATCGACGAGGTGGCCGTGCGCGACGGCGCGGACCTCGTCGTCGAGGGCCACGACTTCGCGCCGACCTTCTCCATCTGGACGACGATCGAGGAGTGCCTGAACCCGCCGCTGATCTGGGAGAGGGGGCGCGGCTTCTACACCACCGAGCCGTTCTCCGAGCCGGAGCTGTTCGAGTTCCCCGAGGGGATCGGCGTGATCGAGTGCGTCAACGTCGAGCACGAGGAGGTGGTGCTCGTCCCGCGCGAGATCGACTGCCGCCGGGTCACCTTCAAGTACGGGCTCGGCGCCGAGTTCATCGACGTCCTGCAGACGCTGCACAAGCTCGGGCTCGACTCCACCGAGCCGGTGCGAGTGCGCGGGATGGAGGTCGCTCCACGGGACATGGTCGCGGCCGCGCTGCCCGATCCCGCGACGCTCGGCGACCGGATGCGCGGCAAGACCTGCGCCGGCACCCTCGTCACCGGGAAGCGCAAGGACGGAAGCGAGGGCGCCGTGTACCTCTACCACGTGTCCGACAACGAGCAGACGATGCGCGAGTACGGGCACCAGGCGGTCGTCCTCCAGACCGCGCTCAACCCGGTGGTCGCGCTCGAGCTGCTCGCCGCCGGCACCTGGGCCGGGACCGGCGTGCTCGGCCCGGAGGCGTTCCCGCCCGACCCGTTCCTCGACCTCCTCGCCGACTACGGCGAGCCGCACGCAGTCGTCGAGGGCGACCCGCGCAGAAGCTCTTAGACCTCGTCGAGGAACGCCCGCACGCGCTCCATGAGCAATGCCGCAGCGTCGGCGTCGTAGTCGGAAGCCGACGAGTCGGCGAAGAGGTGCTCCTTCCCCGGATAGAGGAAGAGCTCCGCCTCGTCGGTCGAGTCGACCAGCGCCTGGGCGGCCTCGCGGTCCTCGGCGAACTCCGGATCGTCCTCCTTGGCGTGAACCTGCACCGGGACGCCTGCGGGCCAGGCTGTCCCGAACTCCGAGAACGGGAGGCACGAGTACATGAGCAGCGCGCCGCGGGCGCCGGGCCGGTTCTGCGCGAGCTGCTGCGCGGGGATGACGCCGAACGAGAAGCCGGCATAGACGGCGTCCGGGCCGATCTGCTCGGCGGCGGCGACGCCCCGGCCGGCGAGCTCGCCGAACCCCTGCTTCCGTGCGAACGCGATCCCGTCGTCGATGGTGTCGAAGGTCCGCCCGTCGAACATGTCGGGTGTGTGCACGGTGTGGCCGGCCTGGCGCAGGTCGTTGCCGAACGCCCGCACCCCGTCGGTCAGGCCCAGGACGTGGTGATACAGCACTACCTCGGTCATGTGGAACCCCTCCTCGCGTGTGATTGATCCGGAAAGTTAGAACATACTACAGTGTTAGTCTGTTCGTGGGATGACCCAAGAAACATCGCCTCCCGACTACGAGCTCGCCGACCGGATCGCGCTCACCACGCCTTCCCAGGTGAAGGCGATCAGCCATCCGCTGCGGACGACCATCCTCCACCTCCTGCACGAGCGAGCCGCGACGGTGACCGAGCTCGCGGTCGCGCTCGAGCGGCCGAAGAGCACGATCGCCCACCACGTCAAGGTGCTCACCGAGGCCGGGCTCCTCCAGGTCGTCAGGACGCGCCGGGTGCGGGCGATCGAGGAGCGCTTCTACGGCCGGACGGCACGGCTGTTCTACGTCGGCGTCGAGCGTGGGCCGGAAGGCGAAGAGCTGCCTCGCGACTTCAACGACTTCGAGGTCGCGGCCGGCGAGTCGGCCGCCGCCTTCCGGGACGGGAAGCTGTGGGGGTTCCTCCGCCACGCGCGCATTTCGGAGGCGCAGGCGTCGGAGTTCTGGGAGAGGATGGCCGAGCTCGTGACCGAGTTCGACGAGCTCCCGCGGTCGGGCGAGACCGTTTACGGCTTCGCGGTCGGCGTCTACCCCACCGAGCATCCGACGCTGCCGGAGCGCGGCGACTGAGTCAGCGGCGCTTCGTGCGCGGGCCGACGTGCTCCGCGAGCCAGGAGACGAGCGGCCGCAGGTTCCGCCATTCGGTCCGCACGCGTTCGAGCGGCTCGCGCGTGGCGAGCCAGGCGCCCGTCCCGAGCGAGCGTCCGGCGATGAGCGAGCGATATGCGAGGAGCTCGCTGTCTGCGCGCTTGAGCCGGTGACCGAGGAGCTCGTAGCCGCGCGACCGCAGCTCCGCGACGATCGACTCGAGCTGCGGGCCGGCCGCGCGCCGGTAGCGGGCGACCTGGTCGGGCGAGCTGCGCAGCCAACCTCCCTCGACCCACAGCCCGTCGAGCGAGAGGGAGACCCCGAACGCGATCGTGTCGACGATCTCGGCGTAGGCCCACTGCTCGACCCAGAGGTTCGGCGAGCGGTGCAGGTTGTAGACCTTGACCGGGCCGAACTCGTCCGCGAGCTCGTCCGTGAGCTCGCACATCGGGACGTGGATCGCGCGCCTGTGCTGCTCCGCACGTGCGCTCACCGTCTCCCAGGTCGTATCTTCCGCGACCGCCTCGAAGAATGTCCGGTGCTCCTCCGCAAAGCCGTTGAACATTCGGCGAGCCTACGTCTACGGTTGACCGGGGGGTTTGCCCGCCGCGCCGCCCGGCGTATGCTCGGGCGACTTCGCGAGCTCAAGGGAGGGAAAACGATGGCGGACCAGCTTGCTGTGGAGACGCAACTCGACGCGCAAGCTTTGGCGGGGCTCGTGGAGATGCTGCGAGGGCCGGTGCTCACCGCAGAGGACCCCGGCTACGACGATGCGCGCTCGATCTGGAACGCGCTGATCGATCGCCGTCCCGCGTTGATCGTGCAATGCAGCGGTGCTGCCGACGTCGTGGACGCGGTCAACTTCGCGCGCGAGCAGGGGCTCACGCTCTCGATCAAGGCCGGCGGACACAACGTCGCCGGCAACGCGGTCAACGACGGCGGAATCGTGCTCGACCTGTCGCAGATGCGGGGCGTCACGGTGGATCCCGCCGCGCGCACGGTGCGTGTCCAGGGCGGTGCGACGTGGGGCGACTGCGACCGGGAGACGCAGCTGTTCGGACTCGCCGTTCCGGGCGGCGTCGTCTCGACGACCGGCGTCGCGGGCCTGACGCTGCACGGCGGTCTCGGTCACCTACGCCGCAAGCACGGACTCTCGATCGACAGCCTCCTGTCCGTCGACATCGTCACCGCCGACGGTCGATTCCAGCGGGCGAGCGCGACGGAGAACGAGGACCTGTTCTGGGCCGTCCGCGGCGCCGGCAGCAACTTCGGCGTCGTCACCTCCTTCGAGTTCCGCGCGCACGAGGTCGGGCCGACGGTGTTCGTCGGCGCGACCTTCTATCCGCAAGAGGACGCTCCTACGATCCTGCCGGCCTGGCGGGACTTCATGGCCGAGGCGCCGGAGGAGCTGAGCTCGCTCGCGATCTGCTGGAGCATCCCGCCCCACGAGCCGTTCCCGCCCGAGCTCCACGGCACCCCTATCGTCGCCGTCGCGGCGGCGTACTGTGGTTCCGTCGAGGAGGGGGAGCGGGTCGTACAGCCGCTGCGCGAGCTGGCGGAGCCGGTCGTCGACGCGAGCGGCCCGTGGCCCTGGCTGGGGCTGCAGAGCGGCTTCGACGCGATCTTCGCGAAGGGTGAGCTCCGCTACTGGAAGTCGCGGGCGCTCGGGGAGCTCTCGGGCGAGGCGATCGGCGACATCATCGACTTCGCCGGGCGCAGGCCGTCGCCGCTCACCGACATCGTGATCTGGCACCACGGCGGCGCGATGACCCGCGTCGGCGAGACCGACACCGCGTACGCCGGGCGCGACGCGCAGTTCCTCGTCACCGCCGAGGCCAACTGGACCGACCCCGCGCAGAACGAGGAAGCGATCTCCTGGGCAAGAGCGGTCTGGGACGCGATGGAGCGCCATTCGACCGGCGGCGTCTACCTCAACTTCCCGGGTCTCGGTGAAGAGGAGGAGGCGCTGGCGCGGGCCGGATACGGCGTCAACTTCGAGCGGCTCGCCGCGCTCAAGGCGAAGTACGACCCGGACAACCTCTTCCGGATGAACATCAACATCCCGCCGGCCCGCTGACGGTCACCGGCCCGGCGCCGGGCGGTGGCCGGCGCCGGGCGAACTACCTCGGCTTCGCTCAGTGGCCGTCTCCGCCACCACCACCGCCGTCGCCGTCGTCGTCGGTGCGCAGCCGTGTGAGCGTCAGGACGCCGTTGATCGTGACGCCGCGCGCCTCGACGAACGTGCCCGTCGCGACGATGGGGAGCGTCACTCCGGCCGGAGCGGCGAACGTCAGCGTCGCGCCGTCCGCGTCGATCGTGATCTGTGAAGTCGTCGAGGCGGTGACGACCCCCTTCGCCTCGACCTCGTTCTCGTCCTCGTTGTCGCCCGACTGGATCGAGACGAGCGTGAAGACGTTGCCGGCCGCGGCCTGCACCGTCAGCTCCACTTCCTGTCCGGGCGTCAGTGGCGGCAGTGCCATCCCGCTCGGCACCGTGATCTCGATCGGCAGGCCGTCGACCGAGACGACGAGCGGCGAGACGCTCACGAGGTGGCCCTCGATCTGAACCGTGCCCGTTGCAGAGGCGGCCGTGAAGCCGTGCTCGACGAGATCCCCATGCTCGAACTCGATCTCGAACTCGCCGATCTCGCCCTTTTCCTGGCCGTCGTGGCGTGAGGCCAGCGCACGGCTCCTCGTCTGGATCGTGAGGACGCTGTGACCGCTCGCGACCCGGAGCGCGTGCGCGAGGCGCCTGACCACGAGACCGCGGATCCGGGTCCGCGTCACGTGCGAGACGACGCGGAGACGCGAAGCCTTGACGGTGCCGTCGCGCATTCGCTTCCCGACGACGCTCACCCGATCGCCGAGGCGAATGCGCCGGGCAGCGACGCGGACGGTGACGCCGACGCCTTTCCGCCCGGTCGCCACGACGACGGTGCCGTTGCGTGCGTGCTTCGCGACGACGACTCCCTTGAACGCCGTCGGCGCGGCTGTGGCCGGGCCGGCGACGAGCAGGAAAGCCGCGACCGCAAGCAGAGCTGTCCGTTTCATCGATGACTCCTTCTTCCGTGTGCTGGGCGACCGCACTTGCGGTCTGTCTACTTGGGAAGAGGCGTTTCGCGTGAAAAAGTCGCGCTCGACCGCTCAGCCGCCGTGACCGCCGCTCGAGCCGCCGTCGTGTCCGCCGTCGGAGCCGTCCGAGCCCGACGACGTCGTGGTCGTGGTCGTCGCGGTCGAATCCGATCCGCCGTCGGAGCCGGATCCGGACCCGCCGCCGCCGTCCCGGCCGGAGCTGGAGCCGGAAACGCTGACGGTGCCTCCCGGCCCGGGCCCGGACGAGCTGCTGTCGGAAGAGGAGCTGCCGCCTCCGTCGTGGCCGTCCGTCGTCGGTTGGGCGACTGCCGTCGTGTCGCCCGAACCGTCATGGCCGCTACCGGACGAGTCGTCGCCGGACGACGTGCCGAGATCACCGCTCCCGCCGTCCGATCCGGACCGGTCGGAGCCGGAGTCGCGGGAGCCGCTGTCGTGCCTCCGCGAAGGCTCGACGGCGGAACTGCGATCGGCGACCCCGGCGCCGGACACGACCGCGACCGGTGCCGCGACATGACGCACCTGCAGGCGCGCGTCGGCCCGGTGGCGCGCGCCCGCGTCCGCAGGCGTCCTCGGCGCGTGGCGCGCGACCGGGCTTCCCCCTCCGAGCAAGGCGAGTGCGCCGACGCCCACCGCGGCCGCCTTCGTCGCCGCGGGCACGGGGGACGCGCTGTCGCCGCCGGCAACGAGGCGAAGCAGCGCCTGCCCCCACTGTGCGCCTCCGAGCCCGGTGGCCACCTCGCCGAGCCGTTGCCGCAGGCGGGTGCGCGCGCGCAGGAGGAGCGAGCGGACGGAGGGGCGGCTGAGCGAGAGCTCCTCGGCGAGCTGCCCGTAGCTCAGCCCGCGGATCTCTCGGAGGAGAAAGGCCTCGCGCTGGGCGGGCGGCATCCGTCCGACCTCGTCCCACACATGTGCCAGCTCGCCTGCGCGCAGGGCCTGCACCGAGGCGTCGGCCGCAGCGCCGTCACGCGCCTCCTCGGCCGGCACCGGTGCGGTCGCGCGCTCGCGGAAGCGGGCGTAGCACTCGTAGCGGGCCACGGCGAGGAGCCAGGCGAGCGGCTCGCGCGGCTTGGCTCCGTTGAGGAGCGCGCGGTGCGCGGAGAGGAAGACCTGCTGGGCCGCGTCCTCGGCCTCGGCGCGCTCGCGCAGGAGGGAATGGCAGAGCCGCGCGACCGCAGCTCCGTGCTCGCGGTAGAGCGCCTCGGTGTCCTGCGACCTGCCGTTGGTCTCGGCTGCGGTTGCCCCCATGGCGACGGACGGGACTACGGCCGAGCCCGCCGATCGGATTCGCGCCTAGAGGCTTGATGTGAAATCGAGCCCGCTCGCTGCAAGGCCGACGAGACGCCCTCGCGCCGCGCCTGGAACGGCATCCGGGCGCAACTCCTATTTCACATCAAGCCTCTAGCTCAATGCACGACGAACGCGATGCGGAACACGCGCGCGGCGCACCGGTGGGAACCGCATTCGCGCGTGCCGAAGCCGTAGCCGGAGGCCCCCACGACCGCCTGCGCGGACGGAAGCACGGCGAGCGAAGCAGCGAGAGCGGCGATCAGCAGGCAGCGATGCGCGAAGGTATTCATAGCCGCCTCCCGACCTGATTGACTGGTCAGTCGAAAAACGGCGTGTTTGCAGGAGGTTTCCGAAGGACATAACCCCCGCCGTTCTGCTCCCCACGCCTGGATCGGGCTGTGGCAATTCTCTTCGGGAGGACCTCAATGAGACGGATTTTCTGGCTCGTGGGCGTTGCCGCAGCGGCGCTTGTGGTGGCGCTTGCGGCTTCGGCCGCGCCGCCTAAGGGAGGTGGCGGCAACTTCCTCGACTACTCGCTCGGCGAGGCGACGGGAACCACCTGTCCGGGCAGTGCGGCGTGCTCGAATGTCGCAGCCGAGCCCGCGATCCGGGCGGACGGCGCAGGCCGCTTCTTCGGCAGCTCCGAGAACAGCCTCGGCGAAGGCACGGTCGCCGTCCGCTCGACCGACAACGGCCTGCATTACACGACGCTCGTTTCGCCGGACGCGGTCTCGCAGGCGAATAACACCGGGTTCGCCCCCGGCGGCGGGGATACCGACCTCGCGGTCGCGCCCGACAAGAACGCGGGCGGCTTCTACAACGTCTACGTCTCCAGCCTCTCGCTTGCGAACGTCGACGTCTCCACCTCGACCGACGGCGGCGCGACCTGGTCGCTCAACCCGGTCAGCACGCCGGAGACCATCGACGACCGCGAGTGGATCGCTGCGGACACGAACAACAAGGTATGCATCAGCTACCACGACGCTCCGCAAGGGATCACGGTCGGTTGCAGCACCGACGCGGGCCTCACGTTCACCCAGTTCGCGTCGGCCATCGATCCGAGCCACGCGTTCCAGATCTCGGAGAACTCGATCGGGAACCTCGCGATCGACCCGACCTCGCACGTCGTCTACCAGTCGTACTCCGCCATCACGACCGCCGCCGAGACGGCGTGCGCGCCACAGCTCGGCGTGTCGGCTGGCACCTGCAACTACCACGGCGTCTACATGGCCGTTTCGACCGACGGGGGCCTGACCTTCACCGACCATCCGGTCTACATCAACCCCGACCCGACGGTCGGCTACGGACACCAGTTCGTCAACGTCTCGGTAGACAGGGCCGGCAACGTGTACGCCGTCTACACCGACGACCACCACGTCTACTACTCGTTCTCGACCGATCACGGCCAGACGTGGCACGGGCCATTCCTGATCACGACCACCAGCGGTACCCAGATCTTTCCCTGGTCGACGGCAGGCGACGCCGGAAAGCTCGACGTCGTCTACTACCAGACGCCCTACTACGACGGCGTCAACACACCCGACAACTACCCGGACTCGGCGGCGTGGACCGTCGGGTTCGCGCAGAATCTGAAGGCCCTCACGCCGGGCTCGGCCTGGTCGCGGCAGACGGCATCGCCGACGAACCATTTCGGCGGCGTCTGCGAAGCGGGCGTGACGTGCAACGGCAACCGCGACCTCTTCGACGACTTCGGCGTCGCAGCGAGCCCCACCACCGGGCTCGCCTCGATCATCTACAGCGACGACCAGTTCCACGCTCCGAACACGAGCGGCTGTGACGCGAGCACGAGCAACAGCTCGACCTGCGATCACACGGCCATCGCCACCCAGACGGGCGGCGCCGGCATCTTCGCGCCCGCCAAGAAGAAGTGAACTCCAGAGCTGTGGGAGCGGCACGCGCCGCTCCCACAGTGCCTGTCGCGCACGGCGCCTCCGCCTGGGATAGGGTCTCCGTCGCGCAAGCTTCAGCTCAGGGGGACACGTGGCAGAGGTCGTCTTCGACGAGGTCACGAAGGTGTACGCCGACGGCACGAAGGCCGTCGACTCCCTCGCGCTCGACATC
>JAICZB010000114.1 GCA_025933895.1 Thermoleophilia bacterium | reverse complement strand
TCGAGGAGCGGTGCGAGCGACTGGACTTGCCGGGTGTCGCTCGCGTTGCCCAGGTACGGGAGGTGCCAGTTCTGCTCGATGGTCTGGAGCAGGGAGTAGTGGTTGGTGAGAGTGTCGTCGGTCGTGCCGTGAGCGCCGTGGCGCGTGACGACGATCATCGGGACGTGACCGCCGCCGTACACGGTGCTGCCCGCCAGGTCACCGCCGCCGCCCGTCGCCGGGTTCGGAGGAGTAGCCGGCAGCCGAGGTGAGTCACAGCAGCCGCTGGTGTCGTTGGGACCGAACGGGGCGTCGTCCGCGAAGCTGCCCTCGTCCCAGGTGACGAAGATCGCCGAGTTTCCGGTCCACGCCGACGAGTGCATGATCGCGGTCACCCAGGTCCGCAGGAACGTGTCGCCGTCCTGGTAGAGCGCGGTCTGGAACTGGTCGGTCGGCGAGTCCGGGAACGGGCAGCTCGGGGCGCCGCCATGCATGTTGTTGCAGTCGTTCGGGGTGATCCAGACGAACTTCGGAACGTGGCCGCTCGACAGG
This sequence comes from Thermoleophilia bacterium, assembly GCA_025933895.1. Lineage (GTDB taxonomy): Bacteria > Actinomycetota > Thermoleophilia > Gaiellales > Gaiellaceae > Palsa-739. Next base: position 7,003 of record JAICZB010000114.1, on the reverse strand, counting down.
TCGGTGCTGAGCTGTGTGAGCGGGACGACCTTGTTCGCCCTCGTCGGGTTGTTGTAGACGTCCGGATACATCAGGAACGGGTCGTGCTTGCGTACGTACAGCGCGTCGGCGGTCTGCGTCAGCGTGTCGCCGGGCGACGGCAGATCCTCCATGTACGCCTTCCAGCTCACGTGCGCCTGCTCGAACTGGTCGACGATGTTCTCGTGGTCGAGCAGCGGCGCCTGGGCGACGTCATCGCTGTTGGAGCCCCAGTTCGACCCGCTCGTCGTGGCGAGGTAGTTCGGGAAGCTCACATGCGTGACGCCGAAGTAGTTCGTCTCGAGCCCGTACCTGCTTGCGAGGCTCTGGATGAAGGTCGTGTTCGGGTTGGAAGGGTTGAGCAGGTCCGAATACGACGTGTTCTCCATCATGATCACGAAGACGTGAGCCATGTGCGCGAAGGTGCGGGCGTGGTGATCCCGCGCCACATGCTTCCCCCGGCCGTGTCCTGAGGCCGCGGCCGGGAGAGCGAACGCGACCACGATCCCGGTGCACGCGCACGCGAGTGTGATCGCGCCAAGAAGCCGAATGCGCATTGTTCCCCCTTTTGCTTGTTGGGCGAAGCGCCGGACGGCGGCTGGGCGGCCGGCCCGGACCCGGGGGTTCTAACGAATCGAGGGGGGAGGAAGTCGCAGTCGGGACGCTCAGGTGGTCCGCGAGCTCGCGGCGAGGTCTTCGACGATACTCGCTCTCGATGAAGCCGAGCACATGCTTCTCCACGGCCATCAGCCACGGCAGCACGACCGCCTGGCAGTGCCACTCCGGATGTCTTGCGCCGAAGCCAGTAGGTGATCGGCAAGACGCCTGCTGACGACGTTCGCCTGTTCGACTTCGGTCTTCTCGAACTCGGCGAGAATCGCGTCGAAGCGGTGTCGTGCCTCTGTGCGCACCGACGCGCCGGCCCGTTCGAGCTCGACCTCCCAACGCCAGTGTGTACGCGCTAGGTCCGAGAACGACGCGCGTATCGTTGGAGCGACGCTGTCGCCGCGCCCGTTGCTCTGGTTCGGCTGCGTAGGACGAGCCATATCCGCCTCCCACGCCGCAGCTTCGTGACTGTCAGCACGAGCCCATGGCCGTTTCGGCCGGTCGACAAGGCCTTCGAGAGAACCGATCCCTCGCGGGCCGCGTAGAACGGTGAAACGACGACTCCGCGAGAGGAGAGTGCGCTATGCGTCCTCTACACGCGGTCGTGATGGGGGCCAAAGGCCTGACGCTGGTCGCGGCAGGCTGGAGCGGTGCGATTCCGGGCGGTGGCTGTGGATGAGCCAGCTACGGGAACGAAGCACGCGCACGACGACGAGGCCGGTTCCTGACGAGGCGGTTCTGTCCGGGCCGTCGGAGCATCGGCAGGGCCGCATGCCCGCGATGTTGCGGACGCTCGGCGCTGTTGCTGTCCTCGTCGTGGGCGCAGTCCATCTCGAGCAGTACTTCGGCGCGCACATCGGCACGGTGTCGATCATCGGCCCCCTCTTCCTGCTCAACTTCGCAGGTGCGATGGTGATCGGGCTGGGGCTGCTGATCCCGTCGGCGCGGCTGCGCGTCGTCCATCTCCTGCTCGCTCTCGGAGGGATCGGACTGGCGGCTACGTCGTTCGTCTTTCTCTTCGTCAGCGAGTACCAGTCGCTGTTCGGCTTTCAGGAGTCCGGCTACCGGCCGGCGATCGTCATAGCACTGGCGGCCGAAGCCGTGGCGGCGGTCGCGCTTGCGGCGTACGTGGCGATGGTCACGCGCCGCCGCGCGTAAGCGCTACATCCAGGTGTCGCCGAGGACGCGCAGCCAGTTCCGGTGCGTGACCTTGGCGACTCCCTCGTGGTCGAACCCGCCGGCCCGGAGCGCGTCGACGAGCTTCGGCAGCCCGGCGATGCCGCCGAGGGATTCGGGGACGAGCGCGCCGTCGAAGTCCGAGCCGAACGCGACGTGGTCGATGCCGATCCGGTCCGCGATGTAGCCGACGTGGCGGACGATCTCCTCGAGCGGCGTCGCCGCGACCTGGCCGCCGTCCTCGCGCACGAACGAGACGGCGAAGTTGACGCCGACCACGCCGCCGGACGCGCCGACCGCGTCGAGCTGGGCGTCGGTCAGGTTGCGGGTGGACGCGCAGAGCGAGTGCGCATTCGAGTGAGTCGCGACGAGCGGGTGGGACGAGAGTCTCGCGACGTCCCAGAAGCCGGCCTCGTTGAGGTGAGAGAGGTCGACGAGGATGCCGAGCTCGTTGCATCTGCGGACGAGCTCGCGGCCGGCAGCCGTCAGCCCGGGCCCCGTGTCGGGCGTCGACGGGAACCTGAAGGGCACGCCTTCCGCGAACGCGTTCGGGCGCGACCACACGAGCCCGATCGAGCGAAGCCCGCGCTCGTACCACGCCTCGAGATCCGAAAGGTCGGTCGCAAGCGGCTCGGCGCCCTCGAGGTGGAGGATGGCCGCGACCCGGCCGGGCCGGAAGTCGCCGGGGCTCGTTGCGAGCTGGACCGGGAGGGAGCAGAACACCTCGTACAGCTCGTCCACGATCCGAGCCGCCTCGTCTCTCGGGATCGGCCCGGGCAGCGGAAGCGCGTAGTGGTCCGTCGTCGGGTTGGGCGGCTTCGGCGACGGAACGTACAGCGCGAAGAAGCCGCCCGCGAAGTCCGCGTCCGGCGCGTCCTCGAGGCGGACATGGCGGACCTCGTCGCCGCGCCACAGTCGGGCGACGAGATCGTTGTGGCCGTCGATGATCATGTGCCGCGTCGCGGGCTTACTTGTCGACGAACAGCATGCGGGCGACGTCGCCTGCCATCAGGAGCATCACGAGGACGGCAACGACGTCGACGAGCATGTGCTCGTCTTACCCCGAGCCGCGATTTCCGACGCCGGCCGTTCGGCCAGGATCGGCGGGACGATCAGCCGCCGCCACAGGCGCCCGTTGGGTTGATCCCGGCTGCCCAGACCGCGCCCGCCAGCACGAGGGCTGCAATCGAGACGATGCCCCCGGCGAGGCCGATCTTCGCCAGGCGCTTGTACGTGAACGCCAACCACATGTTCTGCGACCTCAGCAGGAGCGTCGACATGACGAGCGAGCCGACCGTCGCGGCTGCCCAGGCGGCCACGATGGTGTCCGCCAGCGGGCCCCAGGAATGCGCCCAGCGGAGCGAGGCGCCGAGCAGCGCGACGGAGAGGACGCCGAGCACGGCGGCGACCGGACTGCGCTTCGGCCTTACCGGAACTGACGCGACAGCCTCGATCACGGGAGCATATTCGCTGCGCCCGCTGCCGTCGCCTGCGGCGGCGGCCTAGCTCGCCGGCCAGGCTTCCGCGAGCTTGCGGCGCGTCTCGAGGAGGTGCTCGGGGATGACCTTGATGTCCGCGAGAACGGGCATGAAGTTCGTGTCGCCGTTCCAGCGAGGCACGACGTGGACGTGGCCGTGGTCGACGATCCCGGCGCCGGCGACGCGACCGAGGTTCCAGCCGACGTTGAACCCGTCCGGAGAGAACACGGCGCGCAGCGCCTCGATCGCCGCGACCGCGAGCCGGTGCGTCTCGAGCGCCTCCGCATCGGTGAGGTCGTCGAAGGCGGAGCCGTGCCGGTACGGCGCGACCATGAGATGGCCGGACGCGTACGGGAACTTGTTGAGGAGGACGAAGGCGAGCTCGCCGCGGTGGATCACGAGCTCCGGCTCGTCCTCCGGGAGCCCGGCCGCACGGCAGAAGACGCACTCGCCGCCGTCGTCCGCGTGCTGGACGTACTCGAGCCGCCAGGGCGCCCACAACTGCCTCACGGGCCGGAGGCTACTAGCGACTCCTGGGGCCAGACCTTGTAGCATCGCGCGCATGATCAGCAAATGGCTGCAGCGCCTGCGCGGCGACTCCGGTTCCTCGACGACGAGCGAGCCGGCCGAGCCCGCCACGGCCCCAGAACCACCGTCGATGCCTGCCGAGCCGCCCGCCGACGCGGGCGTGAGCGCGGAGGATCCGGCGGGCGACGAGCCGCCCGCCTAGTCGACCGACAGTTCCGGCGTGACGGTCCGCCTCGAGCCGTTCGGCGAACGGCATCTCGTCGCGCTCGAGGAGATGCTCGAGGACCCGGAGCTGCTCCGGTTCACGCGCGTGCCCGAGCCCGTGCCGCCCGGCTTCGGCGCAGACCTGGCTCGCCCGGTACGTGGAGGGACGCGCCGATAGAGATCCGGTCGCGCCTCGCGACGGACGCCTAGCTCAGAGCCAGCGCTTCCAGCGGAAGAAGGCGAGCATGCCGGCGATGGCAGCGGCCATCAGCCCGACGCTCGCCCAGAACGCACCCCACGAGTCGAAGCCGGGGAAGTGGACGTTCATCCCGAAGAAGCCGGTGAGGACCGTCAGCGGCAGCATCACGACGCTGAAGACCGTGAGCACGTAGAGGATGTCGTTCTGCTGGTGCGTGATGAGCGACTCGTTCGTGTCCTCGAGCGCCTCCACGACCTCCTTGTAGTTGTCGAGCAGATCCCAGATGCGCTCGCTCGCGTCGACGAGGTCGTCGAAGTAGAGCTCGAGCTCCTCCGTCCGGGCTCGCTCGATCTGCCGCTCGAGCTGCCTCAGCGTCGGCCGCTGTGGCTTGATGATCTTGCGGTAGGAGATGATCTCCTGCTTTACCTTGTGGATGTCGGTGACGAGCTCCCGCGCGCCCTCGTCCTCGCCGATCGACTCGTCGATCTGCTCGAGCTTGAAGCCGATCTTGTCGAGGATAGGGAAGCAGTAGTCGTAGAGGTCGTCGAGCACTTCGTAGAACAGTCGGCCCGAGCCGCGTGAGAGCAGCTGCGTGCGGAAGTCCTCGTTCTCCTCACAGCGGCGGAAGAGGAGGCTGACCGGCCGCAGCTCGACCGCCGGGAGCGTGACGAGGTAATCGGGGCCGATGAAGGCATCGAGCTCGCCGGCGTTGAGCCGACCGACGGCGGCGTCGTAGACCGGGAAGTGGAGGACCGTGAAGAGGTAGGTGCCGTCGCCGTCGTCGTCGCCGGCGTAGGCGTCGACCTTGGGGCGCTGGCGCCGGGAGAGAACGTCCTCGACGTCGAGCGGGTGCCACCCGAAGCGGTTGGCGAGAAGCTGCGCTTCACCGCCGGTCGGGGCGAGGAGGTGGACCCAGGTGACGCCGGCGGCGCGGAGCTCAGCAGGCCCGGGGCGCGTCTCGACGGCCGGAGCGCCCGGCGCGATGCGGCGCGAACGGATGCGCGGTAGGCTGGGCATCGGTACTGAGGGGGTCGACGGTCGCTGCCATGGCCCGGCAATGCTACCCGCTGGCTGCAAGCGGCACGGGTTCCGCTGCCTCCTCGTGCGGCGTCCGTCGCACCCGCTCCGGCAGCCGCCGCTCCAGCGCGAGCGCGGCCGTCGAGCAAGCGAGGTTGACGCCGGCTGCGATGGGCCACAGCCAGAGCGGCCGGTGCTGGAGGAGGAAGCCGCCGGCGGCCGGGCCGATGATCCAGCCGATCTGCCACGAGATGCTCGACGCCGCGAGGTAGCGGCCGACGAGTGCGGGGGGCGCGAGGTCGACGCTCAGCGGCGCCTGGATCGCGCCGTGGAGGCATTCCCCGACTGCGAAGACGAGCATCGCGGCGGCGAGGATCCCGAAGGCGGCCGTGGCGTGTGTCCAGGTTCCAGCGGCCCAGACCCCGAGGAACGAGGTGGCCCAGAGCACGCCCATCAGCGCGAGGCCGCGCATCCTTCTCCTGCCTTCGGCGAGCTTCACGACGGGGAGCTGGAAGAGGACGACCGCAACCGCATCGAGGGCGAACACCACGCCCACCTCGCGCTCGTTGATGTGCGCCACGTTCTTCCCGAAGGCCGGCAGCAGCTCGACGGCGAGCGAGATCGCCGCCGTCATGAACGCGGCGTTGAGCAGCGTGAAGGAGGTGAACACCCGGTCGCGGAGGACGGCGCGCCAGCTGCCGCCCAGCCGCTCCTCGTGCAGCTGCGGGGCGCGGACGCGCGCGAGGACGACCATGTAGCCGAGGAAGGTGACGCAGTCGATCGCGAAGAGGACGGTGAACGTCTCCGGCTGCCGGACGGAGGCGATGAGCCCGGCAGCGACGCCGCCGATTGCGACGCCGGCGTTCATCGCCAGCCGCTGCATGGCGTACGCGGGTGCGCGCCGGGTGGCCGGCGTCAGTCCTGCGAGCAGCGCCGACTGCGACGGCCAGAACGAGCCGCTGCCGATGCCCCAGAGCGAGTAGATCGCGAACGCGTGCCACGCCTCGCGGATCAGCGGCATGAGCCCGAACGCGACGGTCATCACCGCGAGCGCGCCGAGCAGCACGCGCTTCGGGCCGATCCGGTCGGACAGCGTCCCGCCGAAGAAGCCGCTCGCGAGCGCGACCGCCGACTGGACCGCGGCCGCGCTGCCCGCTAGCCCGAACGGAATCCCGCGCACGTTGTGGAGGTAGATGAGCAGGAAGGGGAGCACGACGCCGTTCCCGAACGCGTTGACGAGCGCCCCGAGCTCGAGCACGTACACGTCGCGCGGCAGGCGCGGGTCGAGCGAACGGAGGTACGCGCGGAACGGCCGCATCCCGAGCGAGGCTATCCCCGGCGCTTCTTCTCTTGCGAGGCGGTGCAGCGGCTACGGGGAGCAGGGCGGAAGCGTGACTTCCGCCCTGCTCGAGTGCGTGGATCAGTAGATCACGTTCGGGTAGAGCAACCAGGCAGCCAGCGGCACGCCCGGCTCGGCGATCCCTAGGCCGCCCACGAGCGCCGTGTCCGCCGGGCTGAGGGAAATACCGACGGGTAGTCCGATGCTGAGCGTCGAGCCGGTGACGCTGGTTCCGGCGGGAGGATCGCACGCTGACGGAGGAGCGTTCCCGTTGTCACTCGCACTCGTCCAGCAATGGTCCATGCCGTTCACCTGGACGTCGATGTCGTCGAGATAGACGAAGCCGCCGCTCAGCCCCTCTTGCGCACAGCCGGCCGGAGGCGGGTTCGGAGTGTCATTCCCCTCGTCGAAGACGATCGCCAGCCCGGTGATCGTGAG
>JAICZB010000034.1 GCA_025933895.1 Thermoleophilia bacterium | reverse complement strand
TGGTGCCGCCCCAGGCACGGCGCCATGCCGTCTCGTCGCCCTCGACCAGGCCCACCGGCCTGCCCTTCGGCCGCCGAGCCGCCCTGGCTTGGCCTGGAACAGCCCCACGACGATGCCTAATGCACATCAAGCCTCTAGGCGGCGTTCAGCTCGGCGACGAGCGGCCCGGTGTCTAGCGGATCGAAGCCGAGCCGGCGTGCGACGTCCTCGCTCGTCGGCCGCGTGCCCTCGGCGAACAGCCCACGCAGGATCTCCCCCGTCCTCTCGCTCCGCCACCAGTCGGCGCCCACCTCGTGCTGCAGGTACGCGCCGAGTTGCGCGGAGCGGATCCAGGCGCGCAGGTAGTCGGCGGAGTAGAAACCGGCGTCCAGATCGGAGATGTAGCCGCGCTCGTCGTAGCGGATGCCCGTCGCGGCGGTGAGCAGCGGCTCGTAGTCGCGCGGGGAGCCTCCCGCCTCGGCCGGAAACGCATCCCAGAAGCCCAACTCGAAGCGGAGCTTCGCGGCGTAGCGGCGGAAGAGGAGGGCCTCGAGGAAGCGCGTCGCCTCGGCGCCCTCCTCCGCCTCCGCCTCGGAGAGCCCGAAGTGGAGCGCGTGCCAGGCCGGCCGGCGCGAGACGGCCTCGACGATGAACGAGTAGATCTCGGTCAGCGCGTGATCGCGCGACAGCGCGCGAAACGTCCAAGGCAGCCGCGGGTCGCAGCTCGCGTAATGAAGCGCGTGCCCGGCCTCGTGCAGGAACGCCTGGTAGTCGGAGAGGCCTCCCTGGGCGCGTGTGACCAGATGGACGACCTCGGGCGGGTCGGCCGCGATCACGCAGGCGCGCGGGTTCTTCTGCGGCCGGTCCTCGAGGTCGAGACGGATGTTCGGGATCGCCTCGAGCTCGAAACCGAGTTGCCGGACTGTCTCGACGCAGACCTCGACCGAGCGCTCCTTCCGGTACGTCGCCTCGAGCGGCGAGAGCCGGCGCAGCCAGCGGACGTGCGCGTTGGTGGGCAGCTGCGCGCGCTCCGGGCCGAGCAACCGCTCGAACCAGCGCTCGCGCAGCCGCTCGTACTCCGCGGAGACGTCCTCCGACGCCTGCCGCAGCACGCGCTCGAGCTCGCGCAGCGAGATCTGCTTCTCCGCCTCGGTGCGGGCGACCGCGTCGCGCTCGCCGGAGAGCCCACCTTCGAGGCCGTCCCTGGCGGCGAGCAGATCCCGGCGCGGCTCGTTGAAGCTCGAATCGAGCGTCCGCACGAGCTCGCCGAGCTCGTCGCGCTTCGCGTACTCGGGGATGACGGCCAGTCGTGCCTCCGCGGCCCGCAGCGGCAGCTCCTCGCCGTCGAACGTCAGCCGCGCCGCGAGGAGCGCGTTCTCGAGCTCGTCCTTTCGCGCCGCGAGCTCGGCGTCGACGATGCCCCCCTCGCACGCCTTGTGCAGGCGATAGAGCCTCTCTCGTCCATCCGCGTCGGACGCGTCCGCTTCAGCCGCACGTAGCGCCTCGAGCTGATCCCGAGTGAAGAGATCGGCGTGGCGCGCGACGATCGCAGCCTGCTCGGACGTCTCCTTCTCCCCCACACGAACGGCGCGCACCTCCTCGGCTGCCTCGGCGTAGTACGCCTCGTACGCACCCTCGTATTCCTGCGGGCTGCGAATCGCGGTCGTGCTCACCCGCCGGCGTGTACCCGCGCCAGGTCGCGGACCGTCGAGAGGAGGATCTCGAGCTCGAAAGGCTTCGGCAGGATGGCGTCGGCCTCGACGAGCCCTGGATCGGTGATCTCGACGGAGCCCGTGACGAGCACCACCGGGATCGGCGGCCGCCGCGCGTGGCACTCGGCGACGAGCGCGTCGCTGCGCTCGCTGCGCAGATGGACGTCGAGCACGACGACGTCGACATCCTCAGTCTCGAGCGTCGCGCGCGCCGTCGTGAGCGAGTGCGCCTCGAGCACCTCGTGGCCCTCGAGCTCGAGATTGACCCTGCACAGCAGCCGGATCGACGGCTCGTCGTCGACAACCAGGATCCGGGCCGCCGCATGCCCCCCGGAATCGTCCATATCGCCGCGAGTCTAGACGAGCACCGGGTCGCTCCGTACCTGCGGTCCGCCGGCGTTCGTTTACGACTTTGAAGTGGCAAAGGACTTCCCGCAGCCCGGGCGCGGCGGGCGGCGCGGCGTCCAGAGCGCCGTTCCCGCCGGTCTGCCCCACCCCAGCCAGCGCTTCAGGCGCCGGTCGTGGCTCGCGTTCCAGCGCGCGCTCGATCCCCTCGCGCCGCCGAAGGAGCTGCCGCCCGGCGCGATCAGCCCGCGGCTCCTGCCGCCGCGCGCAGGCGGCTGAGCGTCGTCTCGCGACCGAGCAGCTCGATGCTCTCGAACAGGCCCGGGGAGACCCTCGATCCCGTGACCGCGACGCGGATCGGCTGGAACGCCTGGCGCGGCTTCAGGCCTAGCCGGTCCGCCGTGTCCCGCAACGCCGCCTCGATCGCGGTCGCGTCGAACGGCTCGAGCGATGCGAGCGCCTCGTCCGCCGCGGCGAGCATCGGCGCACCGCCGTCGAGATCGGCCTGGCCAGGCTCCACGTCGCCGAAGAAGAAGCCTGCAAAGCCGGGGAACTCCGACAGCTTCGCGATCTTCTCCTGCACGAGCGGCGCCGTGCGCGTCACGAGCTCGGCCGGCCAGTCGTAGCCGTTCTCGCCGAGCCAGAGCAGGAGCCGGTGCGCGAACTCCTCCGGCGGCAGCTCGCGGAGGTAGACGCCGTTCATCCAGTCGAGCTTCCGGTAGTCGAACTGGGCCGGGCTCGGGCTGACCCGCGTCAGGTCGAACCGCCTCAAGAGCTCCTCGCGGTTCATGATCGTCGTCTCGCCGTCGGGCGCCCAGCCGAGCAGCGCGAGGAAGTTCATCATCGTCTCGGGGAGATAGCCCGCAGCGCGGAAGTCCTCCACGGCCTGCGCGCCGTGGCGCTTCGAGAGCTTCTTTCCGTCCATGCCGAAGATCATCGGCACGTGGGCGTACACAGGGACGTCCGCCGCAACCGCGCTGATGATGTTGAGCTGCTTCGGCGTGTTGGAGATGTGGTCGTCGCCCCTGATCACGTGCGTGATCCCGTCCCAGACGTCCTCGAGCGGGGACGCGAAGTTGTAGGTCGGCCGGCCGTCGGAGCGCACGATCACGAGGTCCTCGATCGTCTCGTTCCGTACCTCCACGCGGCCGCGGACGACGTCGTCCCACGCCGTCACGCCCTCGTCGGGCATGCGAAACCGGATCGCACCCTCGTCCTCGTAGGCCTTCCCCTCGGCGACGAGCTGCTCGGCGAGCCGGCGGCAGTCGTCCATCCGGTCGAGCTGGAAAGTGACCGGCCCGTCCCAGTCGAGGCCGAGCCAGCGCAGCGAGTCCTGGATCTGGTCGACCGCCTCGGCGACCTCCCGCGAGGTGTCCGTGTTCTCGATCCGTAGCCGGAACTCGCCGCCTTCGTGGCGCGCGAACAGCCAGTTGAAGAGCGCCGTGCTCGCGGTGCCGATGTGGAGAAGGCCCGTCGGGCTCGGTGCGATGCGGACGCGGACTGCCATGCGGATAGCGTAGGCAGCGGTGCAGATCGGCGCGCACATCTCCTCCTCGGGCGGGATCGACAAGGCGATCGACCGCGCCGTCGAGATGGACGCCGACTCGGTGCAGGTCTTCACGCAGAGCCCGCGCGCGTGGCGACCGACGAACCACGACCCGGCGAGCTTCGACCGCTTCCGCGAGAAGCGGGCCGAGGCGGGGATCGGCGGCGTCCTCTGCCATGCGCTCTACCTGTGCAACCTCGCCGCTCCCGACGACACCGTCTACGAGAAGTCGGTGCTGGCGATCGGCAACACGATGCAGGTCGCGTGCGGAATCGGCGCGGAGGGCGTCGTGTTCCACGTCGGTTCGCATCTCGGCAGCGGCTTCGAGACGGGGCTCGAGCGCGTGCTGCCTGCCATGGAGACGGTACTGAAGCTCTGCTCCGACGAGACATGGCTGCTGATGGAGAACTCGGCAGGCGCCGGCGGCACGATCGGCCGCTCGATCGAGGAGCTCGCGACGCTTTGGGAGCGGCTCGACCGTCATCCGCGGCTCGGCATCTGCATCGACTCCTGCCACCTGTGGGTGTCCGGGATCGACGTGACCGACCCGGTCGCGCTCGGTGCGTGTCTCGACGAGCTCGACTCCGCGATCGGTCTCGACCGGCTGCGCGCGCTGCACGTGAACGACGCGGCGGCGCCGCTCGGCTCGAACCGCGACCGGCACGCCAACATCCTCGAGGGCGAGCTCGGCGAGAAGCTCGGCGTCTTCCTGTCCGACCCGCGGCTGCAGGACCTGCCGGCGGTGCTCGAGACCGCCGGCCCGGAGAACCGCGGCCCGGATGCGGACGAGATCCACAAGACGAAGGAGCTGCGGGCGCGCTGGTTGAGCTGAGACGGGACCGCTATCGCTGGGTCGTGCTCGCCGCCGGGACGTTCGCGCAGGCGGGTTTCTCCGCCTCCTCGGTCGGGCTGCCCGCGCTCGGGCCCGCGCTCAAGTCGCACTACGCCTTGACTCTCGGCGAGACCGGCGTCGTGCTCGCCGGCATCGGGATCGGGATGCTGTTCACGCTCCTGCCCTGGGGTCTCGTGGCGGACCGCGTCGACGAGCGCTGGGTGATCGCGACCGGACTCACCGGCGCGGCCGGCATGCTCGCCCTGGCATCGACCACCCACGGATTCGGGACGGTGACGGGCGTCCTCGTCGGAGTCGGTGCGCTCGGAGCGAGCGTGAATGCTGCCAGCGGCCGGGCGATCATGGCCTGGTTCCCGGCCTCGGAGCTCGGCATGGCGCTCGGGATCCGGCAGACGGCGATCCCGATCGGCGGGGCTCTCGGCGCGTTGCTGCTGCCGGTGCTCGCGTCAGCGGGCGGCACCCGCGCCGCCTTCATCTTCCTCGCCGGCGCGTGCGCAGCCGGAGCGATCGTCGCCGCCACGTTCATCCGCACGGGGCCGGCGCGCGAGCCGAAGCTCGGAGTAGTCTCCCGCCCGGTTCGAGATCGAAGGATGTGGCTGCTCGGGACCGGCACCGGCCTCTTCCTGACCGCGCAGATCGGCATCACCGGCTTCGTCGTCCTCTTCCTCCACGAGCATCGGCACGTCTCGGCCCATCCCGCCGCAGTGGTGCTCGCGGCGATCGAGGTTCTCGCCATCGCCGCGCGCATCGGCTCCGGAACGATCTCCGACCGGCTCGGCAGCCGTCTCGGGCCACTGCGCGCGATCGGGATCGCGCTCGCCCTGTGCACGGCCTGCGTCGCCGCCGCCACGGACGCGCCGCTTGGGCTGGTCATCCCGGCATTCCTCGTCGCCGGCGTGCTGAGCATGGCGTGGAACGGGCTCGCCTACGCCTCGGCCGCGGAGATGGCCGGCGCAGCGCGCACCGGCGCGGCGCTCGGCTTCCAGCAGACGCTGCTCGGCGTCGTCGTCGCCGGTGCGCCGCCGCTGGTCGCAGTTGTCGCCGCGCACAGTTGGCGGCTCGCGTTCTTGCTCGTGGCGGCCGGGCCCGCCGCCGGCGTCATCGTACTCCGCCGGCTCGCCGAACCCGAAGCGGCTAGGAGGGTGCGACCCGCGCGAACACCCGGAACGTCGGCGAGCCTTCCGGCAGCTCCCCGAACTCCGGATTGACGCAGCCGAGCTCGCTCTCCCGCTGGGAGAACGTCGACTGCACCGCCGCGTCGCACATCGGCAGCGGCCCGCGCAGCGCGCGCACGGCGCCGAACCCCTCGCGCGTCCGCTCCGCCGCCGCCAGCATCTCGACGTCGATCTCCGCCTCGAACACCTTCTGCAGGCAGCCCATGTACGTGTGCCCGTGCTCCTCGTACGCGTAGACGAAGGGACACGACCGCTCGAGACACGCCGCCGGATGGACGACCTTCTCGCAGTGGACCGCGCAGCGCCTGCACTCCGCCTCGTCCTGCGGGTGGAGCGGGAGCGTCACCGCAGATTGCTCGTTCACAAGGCTCATTGTCGGAACGAACGCGGGCCTACGCAAGACTTGACACCGCCGCGGAATGGAGGTAGGCCGCGCGGAGAGCTGAGAACGAGCACGGCTCGGTCCTGCCCACTCGCCGCCTCTTTAGGCTTGCCGGATGGTCCAGAAGCTGCTCTGGGGATCGCTTCTCCTCGCCCCCGCCACGATCCTCGTGGACAAGGCGACCGACGCCGGCGACGTCACGCTCTTCGTCCTCGCCGCCGTGGCGCTCATCCCGCTCGCGTGGCTGATCGGCGAGGCGACCGAGCACGCGGCGGAACACACCGGTCCCGGCATCGGCGGCTTCCTGAACGCGAGCTTCGGCAACGCGCCCGAGCTCATGGTCGCGCTCTTCGCCGTCGGCGCGAACCTGCCCGTCGTCGTGCGCGGCTCCCTCTCGGGGAGCGTGATCTCGAACCTCCTCCTCGTCTACGGCGTCACCCAGATCGCAGGCCCGGACGGAGCGCGCATCGACCGCCGCTCGCTGCTCGTGCAGGTCGGGCTCGTCGGCGTTGCCGTCGTCGCCTTCGTCATCCCGGCGGCGATCGGCTACACGGGACCGCCCGAGCGGCACGCCGTCGTGGTCGCCTCGGTGCCGGTGGCGATCGTGCTCCTGCTGCTCTACCTCGCCGTCGTCGGCCGCAACCTCCGCAGGCACCGCGAGGACGCGCGCGAGCACGAGGAGCCGAGCGAGGGGACGTGGTCGCTGGCGACGGCGCTCGCCGTGCTCGCCGCGGCGACGGGCGCAACGGCATGGGTGAGCGAGATCCTCGTCCACTCGCTGCACGCGTTCGCGGAGGAGGTCGGGCTCAGCGAGTTCTTCATCGCCGTCGTGATCGTGGCGATCGTCGGCAACGCCGCGGAGCACGGGGGCGCGATCCTCATCGCGCGCGGTGGGAAGATGCGGCTCGCGACCGAGATCGCGATCTCGTCGAGCGCGCAGGTTGCCCTGCTCGTGGTACCGGTCGTGACGCTCCTCTCCCTGCTCTTCTCGCACCGGCTCGCGCTCGCCTTCCGCTGGTCCGAGCTCGTCGCGATGGCGGGCGCCACCATACTCGTGGCGGGGACCGTCTGGGACGGCCGCTCGCGGCGGAAGGAGGGTGCGTTCCTCGTCGCCGCGTACGCCGCGGCGGTGCTCGGGTTCCTCTTCGGCGGCGGCCGGTAAAGGTTCCGTTAGACGTCCTACGATGGTTCGGTCGGTGCCCTTCCGGTGCGCGCCGACTTCGACTACCGTGGGCGCCATGGCCGTGAGGGAGGAGTCGAAGGACGGCGTAGCCGTGCCCGCGAACGCTGCCGTCGATGCGCGGGACGTGTCGCGCCGCTACGGCGAAGGCGAGACCGCGGTCGACGCTCTCCGCAGCGTCGACCTCGAGGTTCGCTCCGGCGAGCTCGTCGCGGTCATGGGTCCGTCCGGCTCGGGCAAGTCGACCCTCATGCACATCCTGGCCGGCCTCGACAAGCCGACCTCCGGGACGGTGAGGATCGCCGGCACCGAGATCACCGATCTCGACGACTCGCAGCTGACGCGCCTGCGGCGCGAGCACATCGGCTTCGTCTTCCAGTTCTTCAACCTCCTGCCCATGCTCGACGCGGAGGAGAACGTCATCCTGCCGCTCTCGATCGCAGGCGAGAAGCCCGACCGCGCCTGGCTCGACGGCCTGCTCGAGCAGATGGGACTCGCCGACCGGCGCCGTCACCGTCCGTCCGAGCTCTCGGGCGGTCAGCAGCAGCGCGTCGCGATCGCGCGGTCGCTCGTCACGCGGCCGACGATCCTCTTCGCCGACGAGCCGACGGGCAATCTCGACTCGAAGACCGGCGGCGAGATCCTCGAGGTGATGCGTGCCTCGACCGACGCATACGGCCAGACGACCGTGATGGTCACGCACGAGGCCCGGGCGGCCGCGATCGCCGACCGGATCCTCTTCATCGCCGACGGCCAGATCGTGCGCGAGCTCGGCAGCCACACCGAGCCGGCCGAGGTGCTCGAGGTGATGAACTCCCTCAGCGCATGATCCGCGTTGCGCTGAGAGGGATGGCGCGGCGGAAGCTGCGCACGGCACTTACCGCGATCGCGATCGTCCTGGGCGTCGCGCTGATCACCGGTACGTACGTCCTCACCGACTCGATCAAGGGAGCCTTCGGCGGGATCTTCACCTCGGTCTACCGGGGCACCGACGCGACGGTGACCGGCAAGTCGGCCTTCGACCTGAGCAGCAGCGGCACCACGACAGCCCCGCCGTTCGACCAGTCGCTGCTGCCGGTGATCCGCCAGCTGCCGGACGTGGCGGACGCGGTCGGCGGTGTCGGCGGCAACGCGCACCTCGTCCTCGACGGCAAGGTCGTGCACTTCGGCGGCGCACCGAACCTCGGCTTCAGCGTCGATCCAACCCGGCCGCAGCTCAACACGCTCACGCTCGTAGACGGGAAGTGGCCCGGTCAGAACCAGGTCGTGATCGACCAGGCGACCGCGCACAAGAAGGACCTCCAGGTCGGTCAGACGATCGGCGTGCAGGCGAACGGGCCGACGCTGCGCATGAGGATCTCCGGCCTGGTGCACTTCGGCGGCGCTTCGAGCCTCGGCGGCGCGACGCTCTCGGGGTTCAACCTGCCGACCGCGCAGCGGCTCTTCGGGCGCGTCGGGAAGCTCGACCAGATCCGCGCAAAGGCCAAGCCCGGCGTCGCGCCGGCGCACCTCGCCGCCCAGATCCGCAACGTCCTGCCGCGGGGAACGCAGGTGCGGACCGGGCAGGCGCAGGCGAAGGAGGACGCGAAGGACACGGAGAGCTTCCTCAACTTCCTGCAGGACTTCCTGCTCGCGTTCGGCGGGATCGCGCTGTTCGTCGGCTCGTTCGTGATCGCGAACTCGCTGTCGATCACGATCGCGCAGCGAACGCGGGAGCTCGCGACCCTGCGGACGCTCGGCGCTTCGCGACGCCAGGTGCGGACGCAGATCGTCGTCGAGGGGATCGCGATCGGCAGCCTCGCCTCGGTGGTCGGGATCGGCGTCGGCCTCGGGCTGGGCGTCGGCCTGTTCAAGCTTTTCGACGCCGTCGGCTTCACGCTCCCGAACAACGGGCTCGTCCTGCACCAGCGAACGGTGATCGTGGCCCTCATCGTCGGCATCGTCGTCACCGTCCTGGCGAGCCTCCGGCCCGCGATCCGCGCGACGCGCGTGCCACCGATCGCGGCCGTGCGCGAGGGAGCGGACCTGCCGCCCGGCCGGTTCGCGAGGTACCGGCCCGTGGGCTCGGCGCTCCTGACGATGGCCGGCTTCGGCGCGCTCGTGTACGGCCTGTTCGGCGGCGGCCTCGGGACGAAGCAGATCCTGCTCTTCATGGGAGTCGGGACGCTGCTGATCTTCATCGGGATCGCGCTCCTCGCGGCCCGCTTCGCGCGACCGCTCGCATGGGCGCTGGGCGCGCCGGCGGCGAGGTTCGGCGGCGCGGCGGGCTCGCTCGCCCGCGACAACGCGCGGCGGAACCCGCAGCGAACCGCGTCCACCGCCTCGGCGCTCATGATCGGCCTCGCGCTCGTCACGCTCGTTGCCGTCATCGCGGCCGGAATCACGAAGAGCTTCCGCGGCGCGGTCAACGACCTCTGGATCAGCGGCTACGCGATCACGGCGCAGAACAACTTCGACCCGATCCCGATCTCAGCCGGAAATGCGGCCGCCCGCACGCCGGGCGTCCAGGCGATCGCGAACGTCCGCGGCGGCGACGCGCTCATCTTCCGGAAGGTGCACCAGGCGACGGCGGTTAATCCGGGCGGCGCGCAGATCTTCAACATCCGCTGGCTGCACGGCGGAAGCAAGGCGGTCATCGCATCACTCGGCGCGCACGGCGCGTTCGTGGACGACGGGTTCGCGAAGTCCCACCACCTGACGATCGGGTCGCCGTTCTCGCTGACGGCCCCGACCGGCCAGACCGTCGACCTGCGCGTGCGCGGCATCTTCAAGCCGCCGACCGGCGGCTCCCCGTTCGGGCCCGTGACGATCTCCGACGCGACGTGGGACAGCATCTACGACTCGCCGCAGAACCTGTACTCGTTCGTCCGGATGCACGGCGGCGAGACCGACGAGAACAGGGCGGCGCTCGAACGGCAGCTGAAGGGGTTCCCCAACGCGAAGGTGCAGACGAAGGCGCAGTTCATCGACAACCAGATCAGCGGGCTGAACGCGATCCTCAACGTGCTGTACGTGCTGCTCGCGCTGTCCGTGATCGTGAGCCTCTTCGGGATCATCAACACGCTCGTGCTCACGGTCTTCGAGCGCACGCGCGAGCTCGGGATGCTGCGCGCCGTGGGGATGACGCGGCGGCAGGTGCGGCGCATGATCCGCGCCGAGAGCGTCATCACCGCGCTGATGGGCGGCGTGATCGGGATCGTCCTCGGCCTCGTGCTCGGCGGGCTCCTCGCCGCACGCGTCGACTTCATCGTCTTCGCGCTGCCGTGGGGACAGGTCATCATCTTCGCGGTGGCCGCGATCGTCGTCGGGCTGCTCGCGGCGATCTTCCCTGCGCGCCGCGCCGGGAAGCTGAACGTCCTCGAAGCGCTCCAGTACGAGTGAGAACTCGCATCGAAACATCGCACCCGGACAGCGCGTGGTCATTCCGAGCGAGTTCTGGTTGGACGACGAGCGGCTGATCGAGGAAGGCCTCGCCGGCCGGCTCGCCGCCGACAGCCCGGAGTTCGCGCGCTTCGTCGACGTCACCGCGCGGCGCCCGAGCGGCGACGCGGGCGCCGGCCACTATCGCGACCCGAAGGAGCACGAGGAGTCGTTCGCGCTCGCGCTGTCCGCGCTCGAGCTGACCGCGGCGGACCGGTACGTCGAGCTCTGCTTCGGCGGCGGCCAGGTTCTCGAGCGCGCGCTCGAAACGGTGCAGAGCGCCGCAGGAATCGACCACAGCCCGGACATGCTCGCCCTCGCGCGCGAGCTGAACGCGGACGCCGTCGCCGCGGGACGTCTCGAGCTCGTCCACGGCGACGTCCACGAGCTCCCCTGGTCCGATGCCGAGTTCACCTGCGCCGCCTGCCTCAACGCGTTCTTCTTCATCGAGCGCCCCGGCGACTTCCTCGCGGAGGTGCGCCGCGTGCTGGCTCCAGACGGCCGCTTCGTCCTCGTGACGGCTGTGCGCGACGCGGCGTCGAACGGCCCCTGGTCGCCGGCGCTGCGGACGTACGAGCCCGACACGCTGCGTTCGATGTTCCTCGACGCGGGCTTCGCCGAGGCGACCGTGGACGAGAGCAGCGGCCGGCAGCTCTCGGTCGCACTCGTTCGTCAGGACGCGTCCGGATAGAGCCGGTACCCGGGAAAGTCGCGATGTGGGAAGGAGCGGTAGAACTCCTCGCTGCCTTCCTCCGAGAGAGTGTCGAGCCGGCGGGCGCCGGAGCGTGCGAAAGCTTCTTCGACCAACGCCCGGCCCACGCCCTTCCGGCGAGCGGCTTCCGACACGACTAGCTCGCAGAGGTACGCCTCCAATGCGCCGTCGGTCAGGAGTCGCGCAAAGCCGACGACTTCCGCGTCCTCGAGCGCGACGACCGCGACAACTCCGGGCGCGGTGCAGGCCCGGTGCGCGAGCGCCGGATCCTGCGGAAAGGACGGCCAGCCCTCGGCCTCGTAGAGCTCCAGGACGCCGGGTAAGTGCTCTTCGCCGAAGCCGACGAGTTCGAGGCTCACTCGGGCGCGCGCCACGGTCCGGGCTCGCGCGTGACCGGGTAGCCGGCCCAGACCATCCGCGCCACCGAGCCGTCCGGCTCGCGCTGGATCCGCAACGCCTCGCCGTGCTCCGGCCCCGAGACCGTGCGCCAGCGATCGTCCGCCTCCCGCTCGAAGACGGAGGACGGCTGCCAGTCGAGCGACCCGCCGAACCGCGCCTCGAGCTTTTCCTCGCGCCAGCGGAACACGAGCTGCGCCGCCTCCATGAACCAGATCCCGAGCAGCGGCACGACGTCTTCGGGCGGCGGCTCCCCGATCCGCCACGTCTCGGACGCGACCGGCCACTCCTCGACCGTCGTCCCCACGAGTGCGACTCCGAGCTCGCCGAGACCGGCCTGGCTCTCGTTCGTGAGCGCCGCGGCGACGACCTGCTCCTTCGCCGAGAAGAAGAGTTGCGCGATGAAGCCGGGCATCGAGCCGCCGTGTCCGGCGAGGATCCGTTCGCCGTCGCGGCGCAGGCCGAGGCCGAGCCCGTAGCCGGAGAGCCAGCGCTCGTGATCGTCGATCGCCTGCACCGCCCGCATCTCCTCGGCGCTCTTCTTCGAGAGCACCGACTCGTCCGGGTCGGCCAGGAACGCGCCCCAGTGGCAGATGTCCCCAACCGTGCCCCAGAGCTGGCCCGCGGACGCCCACGCGCCGGTCTCCACGCCGATCGTGTCCCAGACACCGTCGGCGTACGGCTGCGCGAGATAGCCCTTGGCGGCCGGCGACTCGGGCTCGAAGCTCACGCGCGTGAGGCCGACCGGCTGGAAGAGCCGCTCGCGGACGTAGTCCTTGTACGGCATGCCCGAGACGCGCTCGACGACGATGCCGAGCAGCGCGTAGGCGAGATTGGAGTAGTGGAAGCGGGCACCGGACGGAAGCACCAGCTCGGCCTGCGCGAGCGTCTGCAGCAGCTCGTCCGGCTGCGCGAACCGGAGCGTCAGCCACGAGTCGTCCTGCGTCTCGCGCTGCAGGCCCGACGCGTGCGACAGGAGGCGGCGGAGCGTCGGCCGATGGGCCGCACCCTCGACGTGCTGGTCGAGCGGGTCCTCGAGGTCCAGCTTGCCCGCGTCGCGCAGCTGCATGATCGCCGTCGCGGTGAACGTCTTCGTGATCGAGCCGATGCGGTACTGCGTGTCCGGCGTCGCTTCGATGCCGGACTCGACGTCCGCAACGCCGACCGCCGTCTCCCAGACGAGCTCTCCGTCGCGGAGGACGGCCGCGGCGATGCTGGGCATGCGCTTGTCGCGCTGCTCGCGCCGAACGAGCTGCTCGAGGCGTGCGGACAGCCGCTCGGGAGTCTCAGGCATGGACGGAGAGCACCTCCTGCATTCGCTCGATCGCTTGCTCGATCTCGTCGTCGCCGACGTCGAGATGCGTCACGGCGCGCAGCCACCCAGGCCGGAGGCCGCCGACGCCGACTCCACGCTCCGCGAGCCGCTCCCGCAACTCGGGCTCGTCGGGAATCGGGACGAAGTTCGTCTCCACGGTCGTCGGATCGATACCGATTCCCTCCGCGAGCCGCCGCGCGCGAGCGTGGTCGTGGGCGAGCCGCTCCACGTGGTGGTCGAGCGCATAGAGCATCGCCGCAGCCGCGATGCCGGACTGGCGAAGCGCGCCGCCGAAGAGGAACTTCCCCTCCCACGCCCGCTCGATCGTCTCCGCCGAGCCGGCGAGAATCGCGCCGAACGCGCAGCCGAGCCCCTTCGAGAAGCAGATCGTGACGGTGTCGGCGAGCGATCCCCACACCGACGGCTCGATGCCGGCGGCAACGGACGCGTTGTAGAGGCGCGCGCCGTCGAGGTGAACGGCGGCGCCGCGCGCTCGCGCCGCGTCGATCGTCGCCCGGAACTCGTCGAGCGGCCAGACCCGGCCGCCCGAGCTGCGATGCGTGTTCTCGAGCACGAGCACGCTGCCGGAGCCGAACTCGTCGAGCTCCTCGATCTGCTCCGGCGCCGGCCTCCCCGCCTCCGCGACGAGCCCCTGCATGACGAGGCCGGAATGGATCGCCGGGCCTCCCCACTCGTAGATGAGGACATGCGTCCGCTCCTCGGCCACGACCTTGCAGCCCG
Organism: Thermoleophilia bacterium; assembly: GCA_025933895.1. GTDB lineage: Bacteria > Actinomycetota > Thermoleophilia > Gaiellales > Gaiellaceae > Palsa-739. The sequence continues at coordinate 202 of JAICZB010000034.1, read as the reverse complement.
GCCGGCTCAGCACGCGCAGCGCCGCCTGGTTCGCCATGGTGGCCGTCGGGAGGAAGAGCGCCGCCTCGTGCCCGAGCAGCCCGGCCATCCGGCGCTGCAGCTCGTTCGTGGTCGGATCCTCGCGCTCCTGCTCGTCGCCGACCTCCGCGTCGGCCATCGCCGCGAGCATGCCGGGCGTCGGCTTGGTGACCGTGTCGGAGCG
>JAICZB010000302.1 GCA_025933895.1 Thermoleophilia bacterium | reverse complement strand
GCCTTCGCGGCGCCGTAGTTCGCCTGGCCGACGTTCCCGAAGACGCCCGATGGGCTCGCTGTGTTGACGACGCGTCCACGCACCTCGTCCCCCGCCTTCGACCGCTCGCGCCAGTACGCCGCCGCGTGGCGGGTGGGGGCGAAGTGGCCCTTGAGATGGACGGCGATGACCGCGTCCCACTCGTCCTCGGTCATGTTGACGAGCATCCGGTCGCGGAGGATCCCGGCGTTGTTGACGAGTACGTCGAGCCGGCCGAACTCGTCGATCGCCTGCTGCACGAGCCGCTGCGCTCCGGCGAAGTCCGCGACGTTCTCCCCGTTCGTCGACGCCTCGCCTCCGCCCGCGCGGATCTCCTCGACGACCCGCTCCGCCAGGCCGGGATCTGCGCCCTCGCCGGCGAGCCCGGCACCGAGGTCGTTGACCACGACCTTTGCTCCCGCCCGCGCGAGGGCGAGCGCGTGGGAGCGGCCGATCCCGCGCCCCGCGCCGGTGACGATCGCGACCTTGCCGTTCAGACCGGGCACGTGCGGAGCCTAGTCGAGCAACTCGCGGGCGTACTCGTCGAGGCGCAGCGAGCGCGCGTCGCCCGCGACCGAGTGGACGCAGCGGGTCGAGTACGCGCGCGTGTAGACGGCGGCCGCCCGGGCCGTCCCTCGCTCCCCCGCTGTGAAGGGGCGACCGCGGGCCAGCTCGTAGTCGCCCAGGAACGACTGCGCCTCCTCGACGGTCGGCCAGAGCTCGACCGGAAGCTTCTCCGTATAGGTGAAGGTAGCCGCTGCTCCGCCGGCGAAGCACGGCTCGAGGTCGGCGCTCACGCTGTCCCAGTCGTAGACGACACGCGGTGCCGACCCATCGAAGCGGACATGCTTCACCGTCCAGTCGTGATGGCCGATCACGAGCTCGCCGGGCCCGGCGTCGCGGCGGCGTCGGGCGGCCGTGGCGATCTCGTCGATCCAGTCGGTGTCCTCGGCAGCGGCCTCGAAGTCGAAGAGCACGTTGTGCGGCCGCGGCCACAGCGGGCCGCCGCTCCGCGGCAGGAAGGGGACGAGCGCCGGGCTCGGCTCGAGGTCGCGGGCCAGCTCGATGAGCCTCGCAAGCAGCTCGGCGAGGGCGCGGCGGACGGCGGGATCGTGCGCGTCGAGGTACTCGCCCTCGTCGCGCCATTCCTCGAGCGTGGCCCGCCCGCGCACGCCGAGCGGGCGCGGACACGGGAAGCCGCGGCGCCAGAGGTGCTCCTGAACGGCCTGCATCGCCTCGAGGTAGCCGTCCTGCGTGCGATCGACGTGCACCTTGAGTGCTACCCGTGCGCGGTCGGCCAGCGCGAGCCCGAGCAGCGCTCCGACGCTGACCTCGAACGCGAAGCACTCGACGGCATCGGGACAGGTCGCGAGCACCAGCTCCCAGATCGCTTCCGGCTCGTCCGTCCCGAAGATGGAGCGCTCGACGCGGGCTTCGGGCCACATGCGCTCTGCGATGAACTCACTCACTCGTAGCGCTCGAGATAGTGCGGGCTCGCGATCCGCAGCCGCTCCGCGACGCCGGCCTTCACCTGCGCGAGCGTGCCTGCGCGCACGTCGCCGGCCCGGATCCGTGCCGCGAGCTCCCGCTGCTCCGCATCGTCCTCCGGCGGCAGCCTCGCGAGCTCGCGCCGCACGATGCCGAGCGCGTTCAGCGCCACGAGCATCCGGAAGCGGAGCCGGTGGTCGTCGAGCGTGGGGAGGATCTCGCCGGCGAGGAACTCCTCGATCGCCTCGGCCAGCTCATCGGGTGTGGGCCGCTCGCTCACGTGACGCCCTGCCGCTCGAGGAGGTGGCAGATCTCGTACTCGACCTCGGCGCCCAGGCGGCCGAGAATCGCCAGCTCGACGCTCCGGTCCTGGCCGGTCAGGTGGCGCTGCGCCTGAGTGAGGCAGCCGATCGCCCAGCCGACGTTGCCTGCGAGCTCCCAGTAGTCGAG
>JAICZB010000317.1 GCA_025933895.1 Thermoleophilia bacterium | reverse complement strand
CGCGGGCACGCAGCGCTCCCGCGCGGGCCTCGGCGCCAGGACTGACGACGATCGTCACTCGTCGAACTCCAGGTACGGCTCGAGCCCGTGCAGCCCGCCTTCGCGGCCGAAGCCGGACTCCTTGTAGCCGCCGAACGGCGAGCTCGGGTCGAAGCGGTTGAACGTGTTCGCCCACACCACGCCGGCGCGAAGCCGCTGCGCCATCCACAGGATCCGCGAGCCCTTCTCCGTCCAGACACCGGCGCTCAGCCCGTAGGGCGTGTTGTTCGCCTTCTCGACCGCCTCCTCCGGCGTGCGGAACGTGAGGACCGAGAGAACCGGCCCGAAGATCTCCTCCTGCGCGATCCGGTAGCTCTGGGCGACGTTCGTGAACACCGTCGGCACGAACCAGTAGCCCTTCTCCGGGAGGAGGCACGGCGGCTGGTAGATCTCGGCGCCCTCCTCGACGCCCGAGGCGACGAGCTCGCGGATCTTCTCGAGCTGCGCGGCGGAGTTGATCGCGCCGACGTCGGTGTTCTTGTCGAGCGGGTCGCCGACGCGGAGGGTCGAGAGACGGCGCTCGAGCTTCGCGACGAGCGGCTCGTAGATCGACTCCTGCACGAACAACCGCGAGCCGGCGCAGCAGACGTGGCCCTGGTTGAAATAGATGCCGTTGACGATCCCCTCGACCGCCTGGTCGAGCGCCGCGTCGTCGAAGACGATGTTCGCGGCCTTGCCGCCGAGCTCGAGCGTGAGCTTCTTGCCGCTGCCGGCGAGCCTCCGCTGGATCTCCTTTCCGACCTCGGTCGAGCCGGTGAAGGCGATCTTGTCGACGTCCTCGTTCTCGACGAGCGCCGCGCCGGTGTGGCCGTCGCCGGTGACGATGTTGACGACGCCCGCGGGCAGTTCGGCCTGGCGGAGAACGTCGCAGAACAGAAGCGCGGTGAGCGGTGTCGTCTCGGCCGGCTTGAGGACGACGGTGTTGCCGCACGCGAGCGCCGGCGCGACCTTCCACGCGAGCATCAGGAGCGGGAAGTTCCACGGGATGATCTGGCCCGCGACGCCCACCGGGCGCGGGCTCCGGTTCGGGAACGCGTACTCGAGCTTGTCCGCCCAGCCGGCGTAGTAGAAGAAGTGCGCCGCAGCAAGTGGGAGGTCGACGTCGCGGGATTCCTTGATCGGCTTGCCGCCGTTGAGGGACTCGAGGACGGCGAACTCGCGCGAGCGCTCCTGGAGGAGGCGCGCGATGCGGAAGAGGTACTTCGCGCGCTCGGAGCCGCGGAGGGACGACCAGCCGTCGGCGTACGCGGCGCGGGCGGCGCCGACGGCGCGGCCGACATCGGCCGGTGTGCCCTGACCGACGGCCGACAGCGGCTCCTCGTCGCGGGGGGCGATCGTCTCGTAGGTCTCCGCGGCCTCGAGCCACTCGCCGCCGACGAAGTGGCCGTAGCGGTCGGCGATGTGGACGATGTCGCGCGACTCGGGAGCGCGCGCGTACGTCCAGTCGCCAGGGACGGCGACCTCGTGCTG
>JAICZB010000306.1 GCA_025933895.1 Thermoleophilia bacterium | reverse complement strand
TACGTGAGCCCCTCGACCCCGTCGGTGTCCGCGTCCTGCGACGATGCGAACCCGCCGCTCGGCAGCCTCAGCTCGCGCAGCATGTAGTCGAGCGTCTGCTCCGCGACGTCGCGGTACCGCTCCTCCCCGGTCAGCAGCCACGCGTGGAGGTACGGCGGGACGAGGAGCGCGTTGTCGTAGAGCATCTTCTCGAAGTGCGGCACGAGCCACTGCGCGTCGACCGAGTAGCGGTGGAACCCGCCGCCGACGAGGTCGTACATCCCGCCGGCCGCCATCCCGTCGAGCGTGAGCCGCACCGGCTCCAGCCCGCCTCGCCGCAACAGGAACTCGAGCACCGACGCGGGAGGGAACTTCGGCGCGTGGCCGAAGCCGCCCCAGCGCGGATCGAACTGGGAGACCAGGCCGCGCTCGGCCTCGGCCAGCAGGGCGTCGGTGAGCGGCTCACGCGACGGCTCGGTCTCGGCCGACCGCCGCAGCGCACCGACGAGCGCCTCCGCCTGCGCGGCGACGTCCTCCGGGCGCTCGCGGTAGGCGTCGGCGACCGCACGCAGCACCTGCCGGAAGGACGGCAATCCGTGCCGCGGCTCCGGCGGGAAGTACGTGCCGCCGAAGAAGGGCTCGCCGTCGGGCGTGAGGAAGACGGTGAGCGGCCAGCCGCCCTGCCCGGTCAGCGCGACCACGGCGTCCATGTACACGGCGTCGACATCGGGCCGCTCCTCGCGGTCGACCTTGACGCTGACGAAGTGCTCGTTCATGACGGCGGCGGTCGCCTCGTCGTCGAACGACTCGCGCTCCATCACGTGGCACCAGTGGCAGGCGGAGTAGCCGATCGAGACGAGCAACGGCTTTCCCTCGGCGCGGGCGCGACCGAGCGCCTCCTCCCCCCACGCATGCCACTCGACCGGGTTGTCCGCATGCTGGAGGAGGTACGGGCTGGTCTCCTGCGCGAGCCGGTTCATCGGGGTAGCGTAGGCGCGATGTCCCAGCTCCCAGGCGGCACCGTCACGTTCGTGTTCACGGACATCGAGGGCTCGACGCGCCTACTGCAGGAGCTCGGGGACGAGGGCTACGGACGCGTCTCGGGCGACCACAGGCGCCTCGTCCGCGAGACCTTCGGCGCGCGTGGAGGCACGGAGATCGACACGCAGGGCGACGCGTTCTACTTCTCCTTCCCACGGGCGCGCGACGCCGTCGGGGCGGCCGTCGACGCACAGCGCGCCCTCCACGAGCACGAGTGGCCCGGCGGGAGCGAGCTGCGCGTGCGGATGGGATTGCACACCGGCGAGCCGCACCTCGGCGAGGAGGGTTACCTCGGGCTCGACGTGGTGCGGGCCGCGCGCATCTCGGCGGCCGGCCACGGCGGCCAGATCCTCATCTCCGAGACGACCCGTGCGCTGCTCGGCAACCAGCTCCCGGACGGGGTCGCCGTGCACGACCTCGGGCAGCAGCACCTCAAGGACGTCCAGCACGAGCACATCTACGAGCTGACGATCGACGGGCGAAAGGCGTCCGCGCGGCCGCTGAAGACGCAGAAGCCGAGCTCGCGCGAGGAGCAGATCGCGTCACGCTTCGAGGAGAGGATCCAGTCGTACGTCGAGAATCAGCTCGAGCGAGCCCTCCTGGGCACGGAAGAAGGAGGTCCGCCGAAGGTGCCGACGAAGCTCGCCGCCGGCGGTGCCGCGATCGGGCTCGGCGTGCTGTTCATGGTCCTCGTCGTGCTCGTCGCGATCGCGTTCCTGATCAAGGCGCTGTTCTTCTAGGAGCGGGAATAGCCGACGAGCGTCGCGTGCCGGCGAAAGCCGATCGACTC
>JAICZB010000276.1 GCA_025933895.1 Thermoleophilia bacterium | reverse complement strand
CTCCACTGCGCGGGACTCCGGCTGGAACGTCTGGACGAGGACGCGTCCCGGTGCGTCGCGGCCGCTTCGGCCGGCGAGCTGCGTCAGGAGCTGGAAGGTCCGCTCCTCGGCGCGGAAGTCGGGGAGGCCGAGCCCGGTGTCTGCGTCCACGACCGCTGCGAGCTCGACCCCGGCGAAGTGGTGGCCCTTCGCGACCATCTGCGTCCCGACGAGGACCGCACGCTCGGCGCGCGCGAACCGCTCGAGCGCCTCCCGCAGCTCTGCAGGCTTCGCGACCGCGTCGGCGTCGAGCCGGATCCGCTCGAGCTCGGGGACGTGACGTGCGAGCTCGCGCTCGAGCCGCTGCGTCCCCGCGCCGATCCGGGCGAGCTCGGGCGAGCCGCACGCCGGGCATGTCTCCGCCGCCGGCTCGCGGGCGCCGCAATGGTGGCAACGGAGGGTTCCGTCCCCATGCAGCGTGAAGGCGACGTCGCAGTTCGGGCAGCGGCGGGTGACGCCGCAGGCACGGCAGTGGAGCGCGGGCGCGACGCCGCGCCGGTTGAGCAGGAGGATCGCCTTGCCGCCTTCTTCCGCGAGCCGGCCGAGCTCGGCGAGCAGCGGCGCCGAGAGCGGGTAGCCCGTCTCGTGCCGCAGGTCGACGACGCGAACCGTGGGCATCGGCGCCGCGATCCGGCCGCCGAGCTCGAGCCGCCCGAGCGCCTGCCACGACTCGGGCCGCGGCGTCGCCGAGCCGAAGATCGCCACCGCTCCCTCGAGCGCCGCCCGCTTCGCGGCGACGGTGCGGGCGTCATAGCGCGGATCCGACTCCTGCTTGTACGAGGCGTCGTGCTCCTCGTCGACGCAGATCACGCCGAGCGACGGCAGCGGCGCGAACACGGCCGAGCGGGCGCCGACGACGACCGGGGCCTCGCCGGAGACGATCCGCTCCCGCTCGTCCCGGCGCTCCGCCTCCGACAGTCCGGAGTGGAGAAGCGCGACGCGGTCGCCGAAGCGCGCCCGGAAGCGGCCGAGCGTCTGCGGCGTCAGCGCGATCTCCGGCACGAGGACGATCGCGCCGCGGCCCGCGGCGAGAGCCGCCTCGCAGGCCCGGATGTAGACCTCGGTCTTGCCGCTCCCGGTCGCGCCGGCAAGGAGAACGTTGCCGCCGCCGCCGGCGAGCACACTCTCGATCCTCTGGAGCGCGCGTTCCTGGGACTCCGAGAGCCGCGCCGGCGCGGGCTCGGCAGCAAGTGCCGAGGTCGCAGCTACTTCCCGGCGCTCGCCGCGCCTTGCCCGCTGCTGCGGCGCGATCAGCGCGAGCGCGCGGGCGGGCGTCGAGCCATAGTAGTCCGCGAGCCACAGCGCGAGGTCGACGAGTGCCGGCGGAAGCGTCTCGAGCACGCGCTCGGCCGCGACGGGCTCGACGTCCGGCGGCGCCTCGGCGTCGGCGTCGACCACCACGCCGCGCCGCCGCGCATTGCCGAAGGGAATCGCGACGACGGCGCCCTTCCCCACCTCGTCCCCGATCTCGTATGTGAACGGCCGTGCGAGCGAACGCGCGCTGACGATCGGATAGACGGACGCGAGCCGGGACACGGGCAGCGAGCGTAGCCGGGCCGCTGGTCAGAGCTCAGGGCCCGGACGGGTTAGCGTTGACGCGTGTCGCCCGACTGGCCCCTCGAGACGAGCCGCCTGACCCTGCGCCCCTTCGTCGCCGACGACTTCGAGGCTATGCACGCGATGCAGTCGGACGCAGACGTCGCCCGCTATCTCTACGGAGACGTGAAGTCCGAGGAAGAGACACGAGACCACCTCGAGAAGAAGATCGCCGGGTCGTCGTGGACCGCCGAGGGCGACTGGTTGTCCGCCGCCGTCGTCGAGCGCGCGTCCGGGACGACGGTCGGCGACGTTGCTCTCCAGTGGGTCAGCGAGCGCGACCGGACGGCGGAGATCGGCTTCATCTTCGATCCGCACCAGCAGGGCAAGGGCTTTGCAACCGAGGCTGCCGGCGCGCTCGTCGACTGGGCGTTCACCTCGGCCGGCTTCCACCGGGTGATCGGCCGGACCGAGGCCCGCAACACGGCATCGGCGCGCGTCCTCGAGAAGCTCGGCATGCGACTCGAGGCCCATCTCGTGGAGAACGAATGGGTGAAGGGCGAGTGGCAGAGCGAGCTCGTCTACGCGGTGCTAGACCGCGAATGGACCGGTCAGCCTCCGGACTGAAGCTCCCACGCCCCGATCACGGCGTCCTCGATCGCGTCCGCGTTTCCTTGCTCGAGATCGGCGACGATCATCATGTGCTTCGCGAAGCGCGCGGGTACCGAGAACGTCTCGGGAAACGACTGGAGCAGGAGATCACGGAAGTCGAAGGTGGCGCGGATCACCACGTGCGTGCCGTCCAGTTGCCGGGCCACCAGACGCCCGTGGTAGCGCCAGTCGAGAAGGCCGCCGCGGCGTCTCTCCGAGACGCCTTCGAGCTGGGACGCGAGTCGGCTGAGGTCATCGAGCCGCACCGGCTCATGCTCGCATGCCTTTGCGGCTCCGCGTCCGAAATCGTCCGGCGCACGTCTCAATCGTCATGAAGAGCCGTTTCGTCCTGACCTCCGTCCTGGCCGCGGCGCTTCTCCTCCCGCTCGCCGCCGCGGCCGACGCGGCCGGACGCGCGAAGGTGATGCAGGTGAGCCACTGCGGACCATCGAACGCCGAGGTGGTGCAGGCCGTCGACGGCCGCTACGTCTACGAGCTCTGGATCGGCTGCAACCGCGGCATCGGCT
>JAICZB010000125.1 GCA_025933895.1 Thermoleophilia bacterium | reverse complement strand
CAGCCGCTCGCGCCAGCCGGCTCGGCCCGCGGCTGCGCCGTGCTCGTGGCCGCCGCCTTCGAGCCCCGCACGCGCGGCCTCGATCTCCCGGCGGCTCACGACGCGCCGGGCGAGGAGCGAGAAGAGGACGATCATGATCACCCCGCCGACGAGCTCGGCGAGCGCGAACTGCCAGCCCAGCAACACCCAGAGGACGATCCCGAGCTCGATCACGAGGTTCGTCGAGGCGAACATGAACACCATCGAGCTGACGAAGTCGGCGCCTCGCTGGAACAGCGTCTTCGCCATCGCCGACGCCGCGTACGAGCACGAGGAGGAGGCCGCGCCGAGCAGGCTCGCGCGGGCGATCTCGCGCGGGCCGCTGCGGCCGAGCAGCCGTTCCATCTCCGACCGGGAGACGAAGGCCTGCACGGCGCCCGAGAGCCCGAAGCCGAGCACGAGCGCCCAGAGCGTCTCCCAGAACATGAAGAACGCCTCGCGGGACGAGTGGCCGATGTCGACCAGAAAGTGGTGCACCTACGACGACGGTAGCTCGGCGGGCTCCGCCGGGCGCCTCGCCGCGCCGCGCAGGACCAGCCCGACTACGAGGAACAGCAGCAGCTCGACCGCCGTCAGCGCGAGCCGGTTGAGCGCGACGGCGCCGAGCGCCTGCCCGGGCGTCGCGACCGCGAGCAGCAGCCCGTACATCGAGGCCTCGCGCGGCCCGAGTCCCGACGGCGCGAAGACGAAGAGGACCGCGACGATCGCGCCGACCGCAGCCGTCCCGCCGAGGAAGACGATCGTCGCCGCCTCCGGATGGCCGCCGACCGAGCGCAGCAGGAGCCAGAGCGCGAAGCCGCCGAGCACCCAGGTGCCGGCGTAGAAGAGGAGGAGCGCCGAGAGCGTGCGGCCGCGGAGGTCGGGAAGCTCCTTCGTGTAGCCGAACCGCACCAGCACCTTGTGGGCAAGCGGCCGGAAGATGCGGGGCTGGACGAGGACCGCGAGCACCGCGCCGAAGATCACGAGCGGCACGAGCGGCGCGTCCACGTTGTCCACGAACGGAAGCGCGACGACGAAGACGATCACGCCCGCGACCGCAGAGATCCCCGCCTCGAGCAGCATCGACGAGGTGACGAGCGCGGCGTCGGTCACGCCGGCCCGCCGGGCCGCGACGACCCGTGCGGCGGGCGTCCAGATGCCGCCCGGGATGTACTTCGCGAGCATCGAGAGCATCTCGGCGCGCAGCGCGACGGGATAGGAGAGCTTGATCCCCCAATCCGAGAGGATCCGCATCCAGCCGAGCACGAACACGAGGTAGTACGCCCCGAGCGCGGCGCACCCGAGCCCGAAGAGGACGAGGTTCGCGCGGTCGAGGTCGTGCGCGGCCGCATGGAGCTGGTGCCTCAGTGCAAAGCCGAGGCTGAGGAAGAACGCGGCGAGCACGACGAGCTGGACGGCTCCGAGGAGCCGGCGGTGCCGCGACGCCCACGCGGCGATGTTCTCGAGCCTGCTCATTTCAGTCCACTCTTAGCACGGCGGCGCCCCTGATCCGCCCCCGACGCAGCCGGTCGAGCGCCTCGTTCGCCTGCTCGATCGCGAACGCCTCGACCTCGGTTCGCAGCGGCACGCGCGGCGCGAGGGCGAGGAACTCCTCCCCGTCGCGGCGCGTGAGGTTCGCGACCGAGCGCACGACTCGCTCGTGCCAGAGGAGCTCGTACGGGAAGCTCGGGACGTCGCTCATGTGGATCCCCGCGCACACGACGACCCCGCCACGCGCAAGCGCTCGCAGCGCCGCCGGGACGAGCTCGCCGGCCGGCGCGAAGATGATCGCGGCGTCGAGCTCCTCGGGCCCGGGCTCGTCCGACGGACCTGCCCACTCGCAACCGAGCTCGAGCGCGAAGGCCGCGGCGGCGTCGTCTCCGGGTCGCACGAACCCGAACACGCGGCGTCCCTCGTGCCGTGCGACCTGGACGACGATGTGCGCGGACGCACCGAAGCCGTAGAGCCCGAGCCGCTCGGGATCGCCGGCGAGGCGCAGCGAGCGGTAGCCGATCAGCCCGGCGCACAGGAGCGGAGCGGCCTGCAGGTCGTCGTACTCGTCGGGGATCGGCAGGCAGTAGCGCTCGTCGGCGACGACCCGCTCGGCATAGCCTCCGTCGAGGTCGTAGCCCGTGAAGCGGGCCGCCTCGCACAGGTTCTCGCGGCCTGAGAGGCAATAGCGGCAGGTGCCGTCGGTCCAGCCGAGCCAGGGCACGCCGAGCCGTCGCCCATCCTCCGTCCGCCCGACGATCTGGTGACCGGGGACGAGCGGGAGCTTCGGCCGCGGCAGCTCGCCGTCGATGACGTGGAGATCGGTGCGGCAGACGCCGCAGGCGGCTACCTGCAGCAGCACCTGACCCGGCTGCGGCACCGGATCCGGCACCTCCTCGAGCCGCAGCGGCTCGCCCGCTGCGTGGAGCACCATCGCGCGCACCACTAGATTCTCCCCCGTGGACAAGACCCTGCCGTACGGCTGGTACACCGACCCCGAGATCCTCAGGCGCGAACAGGAGCGGATCTTCCGCCCGGCGTGGCAGTACGTCGGCCACACGGGGCAACTCGCGCAACCCGGCTACTTCGCCGCCACCGTCGGCCGGACGCCCGTCGTCGTCACGCGCGACCGCGACCGCGTCCTGCGCGGCTTCGTCAACGTCTGCCGCCATCGCGGGTTCGCGCTCGCCGAGGGCGAATGCAGCCGCGAGACCCTCCAGTGCCCGTATCACGCGTGGACGTACGGGCTCGACGGCCGCCTCCGCAAGGCACCGCGCAGCGAGGAGGAGCCCGACTTCCCGCAGGACGAGCTCGGCCTCGTCCCCATCGCGGTCGGCACCTGGGGCTCGTTCGTCTTCGCCAACGCCGGCCCGGATCCCGAGCCGCTCACCGACGCGCTCGGCTCGCTGCCGGCGCAGGTCGCCGAGCTCGGGCTCGACGTCGACTCGCTCGTCCACTACTCGCGGTGGGAGGCCGAGGTCGCGGCGAACTGGAAGATCGTGAGCGAGAACTTCCTCGAGTGCTACCACTGCCAGGTCGCGCATCCCGCCTTCAGCGATCTGATCGATGTCTCGCCCGACGCGTACCTGCTCTCGACCGACGGGCGGCTCTCGACCCAGCACGGCCCGCCGCGGACGGTCGCGCCCACCGACGAGCTGCCGCGCTCGCAGTTCCACTTCCTCTGGCCGAACCTCGGGATCAACATCCTCCCGGGCCACCCGAACCTCTCGATCGGCCCGTTCCTGCCGCTGACCCCCGAGCGGACGTACCGCTTCCTCGACTACTTCTTCGGCCCGGACGTCGAGCAAGGGTGGATCGACGAGCTCATCGCCTTCGACAGCCAGGTCGGACGGGAGGACGTGGCCCTCGTCGAAGGTGTCCAGCGTGGCGTCGCGTCGGGCGCGCTCGAGCACGGCGTGGTCATGAGCCGCAGCGAGCAGCTGATCGGCCATTTCCAGGCGCTGACGGCGGCGGCCCTGACGGAGTGACCTATCTCAACGCAGCGCGATAGAGTCACGCTCTCGCCGGTTCGACATAGGAGGGCATCCGTGAATCGTTTTCTCCCGCTGCTCGGGGTCGCAGCGCTCGTTGCAACGCTGGCCGCGTGCGGCGGCGGCGGCAGCAAGTCTCCGACGACGACGACATCGTCGAAGCAAGGCGCGCCGACGCTGCACGCAGGCAAGCTCGTCGTCGGATTCGACCTTCCGGCGGCCGCATTCTGGAACGGCCGGGCCTCCGGCAACACGATCAAGAACCCGTCGGGCTTCGAGTATGGGCTCGCGCTCGACGTCGCGAAGCAACTCGGCATCAGCGCGAGCAACGTGACCTTCCTGCGCGCTCCGTTCGCGACCATCCTGCTCGCCGGGAAGAAGCCGTACGACTTCGCGATGGAGGAGACGACGATCACGGCCCAGCGCGCGAAGGTCGTCGGCTTCTCGGCCCCGTACTTCGACGCGAACCAGGGCGTGCTGATCGCGAAGGGCGTCAAGAAGCCGACGAGCATCGCCGACCTCAAGAGCCTGCAGATGTGCGCGCAGGCGGCGACGACCGGGCTCGACTGGATCCAGCACAAGCTTCGCCCGACCAAGCAGCCGCGCGTCTACTCGGCATCGTCCAGTGCGGCCTTCGACGCCGTCCATTCGGGCGCGTGTCAGGCGCTGATCCTCGACGTCCCGATCATCGAGGCTCAGAACCAGAAGCAGCCGGGCGCCTACGGCGGCGTCGTGGGACAGATCGACACCCACGAGGGCTACGGCGCGGTGTTCGCGAAGAACAGCCCGCTGATCCCGGACGTGAGCAAGGCGATCAGGACGCTGCAGTCGGACGGCACCATCAGCAAGCTGACCAAGCGATGGTTCGGCTTCGACCCGTCGAAGGTGCCGGTCCTGAAGTAGGTGCGGACCTGACGTAGGCGTACGGCGCGGAGGAGGCCGAGTGGGCCAGTTCCTACATACGTTCTTCAGCCCGCTCGACTTCCTCCGCGCCACGCCGCAGATCTGGAACGGGTTCCAGGTCAACCTCGAGGTCATGGTCGTCGCCGAGGCCTTCGTCCTCGTCCTCGCCCTGCTGCTCGCCATCGTGCGCGGCCTGCCCGGGCGGGCCGCGGCTCCGCTCCGCGGCGCGGCGATCCTCTACACGGACATCTTCCGCGGAACGCCCCTCGTGCTCGTCCTCTACATCGTGCTCGGGTTCGCGACGCTCAACTACGTCGGGCTTTCCGCCGAGACGCTCTTCACGAACGCAGTGATCGCGCTCACGCTCGTCTACACCGCCTATGTCACGGAGGTGTACCGGGCCGGGATCGAGTCGGTCCACCCGAGCCAGCGAATGGCGGCGCGCTCTCTCGGGCTGAGCTACTGGCAGTCGCTGCGCTACGTCGTGTTGCCGCAAGCGATTCGACGCGTCGTCCCGCCGCTGCTCAACGACTTCATCGGCCTTCAGAAGGACACCGCGCTCATCAGCATCATCGGCGTGACGGAGTCGGTCACTCAGGCCAACATCTACTCGAGCAACTACTTCAACTACGCAGGCCACACGGTCGCCGCGGTGTTCTTCATCTTCCTCACGATCCCGCTCGCCCGCTTCACCGATCACATCATCAGGCAGCGGGAGCGCCGAGAGCGGGCGCAGGCCTTTTGAGCGCCAACGGCCACTTCGTCTCTCTCCAGAGCGTCACGAAGCGCTTCGGGGACCTCGAGGTCCTGCACGACATCAACCTCGACGTCGCCGAGCACAACGTCGTCTGTCTGATCGGCGCCTCGGGGTCGGGCAAGTCGACGCTCCTCCGCTGCATCAACCTGCTGGAGCAGATCGACGGCGGCTCGATCGTCGTCGACGGCCAGACGATCACCGGAACCAAGGTCGACGTCAACCAGCTGCGGCAGAAGATCGGGATCGTCTTCCAGGCCTACAACCTGTTCCCGCACATGACGGTGCTCCAGAACGTGACGCTCGCCCCGCGGAAGGCGCTCGGGATCTCGCGTGCCAAGGCAGAGAGCCACGCGCGCGCGCTCCTGCGGCAGATCGGCCTGGAGGAAAAGGCCCACGAGTTCCCCGACCGCCTCTCGGGCGGACAGCAGCAGCGTGTCGCGATCGTCCGCGCGCTGGCGACCGGGCCGAAGCTGATGCTGCTCGACGAGATCACGTCGGCGCTCGATCCGCAGCTGATCGGCGAAGTGCTGGAGCTCGTCCGCGAGCTTGCGAAGTCGGGGATGACGATGATCATCGCCACCCACGAGATGAGCTTCGCCCGCGAGGTCGCGAACAAGGTCTGCTTTCTCGACGCCGGCGTGATCCACGAGGAGGGCACGCCCGAAGAGATCCTCTCTGCGCCTCGCGAAGAGCGGACGCGACAGTTCCTCGCGCGTGTGCTGGAGGGAGGCAGGCTGTGAACCGGTTTCGCGGCGCGTCGAAGGCTCCGCTCGCGGTTGCGGGGATCCTCGCACTGCCGCTCTTCTTCGTCGGTCTGATGGCGTTCTCGCTCGAGCTCGACAAGCCGTCGCAGCACACGACGAAGAAGGGAACGCTCGCGCTCGGCGACCCCACCAAGGGCACCGTGGGGACGATCTACCTGGTGGCGCTCGCCGTCGTGGGAGCCCTCGTCCTCGTCGGCGCGCTTGCGGTGTTGCTCCGGTCGCGCCTCGCTGCCGTCGTTCCCGCCGTCGCGGGCATCGTCGCCTCCGTCCTGCTTCTGCTCCCCCTCGGGACGTGGGCGGCGGAACACACGCAGCGGTACCCCCTCGGAATCGACAACATCCCGAAGCGCAGCGCACAGGACCAGTTCCTGCGCGGGGAATGGGAGGGGACAGCCCGGACGACCGCCCATCAGCTCGGGCTCGTGACGATCGGGCTCGCGATCGCGGCCATCGTGCTGAGCGTCTTGCTCGAGTTCCGCCGTCGTCGCGGGATCGAGGGGCCACCCGTGGCGCCGCCGCCGGCAATCTCAGGTGTGGCGGAGGTGAGTCCCGCTATCGAGCTAGAGCTCGCGGACTCGGATCTCGTCCGCGGAGGTCGACCTGGGCGCTGGCGATGGCGATGGCGATGAGGATCTTCGTCAGAGCTCCGGCGGCGGAGGACGTCGATTCCTGGGAGCGGCTCGACTGGCGCTCGGCGCCCGACTTCTCCTCCCTCGCCCGTGAGCACGAGGTATTCCGAGCGACCCTCGCCGCCGCCGGCGCGGAGGTGATCGAGGCGAGCGGGGAGCACGGCAACCTCGACTCCATCTACGTCTACGACCCGGTGCTGATGGTGCCCGGTGGCCGCGCGATCGTCCTGAATCCCGGCAAGCAGGGTCGGCGTGACGAGCCGGAAGCGCTGCTGCCCGATCTGGAGGCCGCCGGCATCACGATCGTGGGAAGGCTCGCCGAGGGCGAGTTCGCGGAGGGCGGGGACACGGTCTGGCTCGACGACTCGACGCTTCTCGTGGGCCAGGGCTACCGCACGAACGAGGCGGGAATTGCGGCTCTGCGCCGGCTGCTTCCCGGCGTCGACGTGCGTGTCTTCCACCTACCGCACTACCACGGGCGCGGCGAGGTCCTCCATCTGCGCTCGCTCCTCAACCCGATCTCGCCGCAGCTGGCCGTGGTCTACCTGCCGTTGCTGCCGGTG
>JAICZB010000155.1 GCA_025933895.1 Thermoleophilia bacterium | reverse complement strand
TCGGAGACGACCGACTTCCGCCGCCACTCCTCGCGCTCGTCGACGTTGGAGAGGTGCACCTCCACGATCGGAATCGTGAGCGAATCGAGCGCGTCGTGGATCGCCCAGGCGTAGTGCGTCCACGCTCCCGGGTTGACGACGACCCCGTCGACCGTGTCGTGCGCGTCGTGGCACCACTTGACGAACTCGCCCTCGTCGTTCGTCTGTCGGCACTGCACCGTCAGCTCGAGCTCCCGCGCCCACCCGTAGATCCGGCTCTCCAGCTCGGCGATCGAGAGGCCGCCGTAGAGCTTCGGGTCACGGCGTCCGAGCATGTTCAGATTGACGCCGTTGAGCACGGAGATCCTCACGCGATCAACCTACCGAGTTCCCGGCGCACGTCGGCCTCGGGGACGACGACTCCCTGCTCCGGCCCGCGCGCGCCGAGGAGGACGAAGCGCGGCTCGCCGCCGCGCGCCTTCTTGTCGCGTCGCATCGCCTCCCAGGCGCGCTCGGCGTCGACGCGCGCCGGCTCGGGCCGCAGCACCTCCTCCACCACCCGCGTGTCGCGGCCGGAGAGGCGCAACGCGGCGAGCAGGCCGAGCGCGACGGCGCGTCCGTGCGTCAGCCCCTCGTATCCGGCCGCAGCCTCGAGCGCATGCGCGAACGTGTGGCCGAGGTTGAGGACGGCGCGCTCCCCCTGCTCGAAAGGATCGCGCAGACAGATCGCGGCCTTGTAGGCGATCGAGCGGCGGACGAGCTCGTCGTCGGGCAGCTCCCACAGCGGCTCGTTCACGAGCAGGCCCGCCTTGACGACCTCCGCCATCCCCTCGAGTCGCTGCGGCTCGGGCAGCGTCTCGAGCACCGCCGGGTCGACGACGGTGCGGTCCGGCCAGTGGAAGGCGCCGACGAGATTCTTCCCCTGCGGGAGGTCGATCGCCGTCTTGCCACCGATCGCAGCGTCGACCTGGGCCAAGAGGCTCGTGGGCACCGGCGTCCACGAGATGCCGCGGAGGTAGGTCGCCGCCGCGAAGCCGGCCGCGTCGGTCGTGCAGCCGCCGCCGAGCGCGACGATCGTCCCGCTCCGGTCGAGGCGCAGCTCCTGCCAGAGCCGGTCGACGGCGGCGAGCGTCTTCGCCTCCTCTCCCGACGGCAGCTCGTGCCTCCCCGCGAGTCGCGGCCCGAGGGCGAGCTGCGCGTCCATGCCGTGGATGCCGGCGACGTGTGGATCGGAGACGAGCGCCGCCTCGCCCTCGCCGGGGACGAGCTCGCCGAGCCGCTGTAGGGCACCGCGCTCGACGTGGACGCCGGCCGCCGCCAGCACGAGGTCGTCGACGTCCCGTGCCGCCGCGTCCGCCACGTCGGCGTACAGCGGCGCGCGCACCTCGAAGCGCCGCCTGAACTCCACCTCGTCCTGCGCGAGCGGCCGCGAGCTACGGCGCACCCGCTCCCACGCCGTCTCGACGTCGACGAGAAGATGGACGACGGTGGCCCGGTCTTCGCTCAGGAGGCCCGGCGTCTCGACAGCGCCGCCGCCGACGGCGATCACCGTCGGCTCGGGCCGCGCGAGCGCCTCCCGCACGAACCGCGCCTCGATCTCGCGGAACGCCGCCTCGCCCCGACTCGCGAAGAGCTCGGGAATCGGGCCGTGCTCCGCTGCGATCGCATCGTCGACGTCGATGAACGGCCGGCGCAGGAGGCGCGCGACCTCCTTCCCCAGCGTCGTCTTCCGCGCCCCCATGAAGCCGACGAGGACGAGGTGCCGGTTCAGCTGCCGCGTGCCGTCCAGTCGATCCGCTCCAGGTACGCGCGCCAAGCGCCGACGAAGTCGCCGACGGAGTCGCCGCCGAACTTCTCGCGCGCGGCGCGGGCGAGCTCCCACGCGACCGCGGCCTCCGCCACGACCCCGAGCGCCTCGACCGCCGAGACATCGCTCCGTTCGACGAGCGCGTCGGCGGCCTCGCCGGTGTCGAGGTCGACGGAGCGGAGCGGCCGCATCAGTGTCGGCAGTGGCTTCATCGCCGCTCGCACGACGATCTCCTCGCCGTTCGAGACGCCGCCCTCGATGCCGCCGGCGCGGTTCGTCTCCCGGTTGAGGCCGCGCTCGTCGCGGACGATCTCGTCGTGCGCCGCCGAGCCGCGGAGCCCCGAGAGCGCGAAGCCGTCGCCGATCTCGACCCCCTTCACTGCCTGGATCCCCATCAGTGCGGCGGCAAGCCGCGCGTCGAGCCGGTCCTCCCGCCGCGCGTACGAGCCGAAGCCCGGCGGGACGCCCCGCGCCCGCACCTCGACGCGGCCGCCGAGCGTGTCGCGATCCTGCCGCGCCTCGTCAACGGCTCCCGGATCCGCGCCCGCCTCCGGCAGCGCCTCCCCCGACACGTCGACGCCGATCTCGCGGAGGAGCGCCTTCGCCACGCCGCCGGCGGCGACGTAGACCGCGGTGTGCCGCGCCGACGCCCGTTCGAGCGCGTCCCGGACGTCGGCGAGCCCGTGCTTCTGAACGCCGGCGAGATCGGCGTGTCCGGGCCGCGGGAGCGTGACCGGCTTCGTCCCCTTCCCCTCGGGTTCCCCCTCGGGCGGCCACGGGCTCATCCCCCACGTCCAGTTCTTGTGGTCGCGGTTGCGGACGACGAGCGCGAGCGGCGTGCCGAACGTGCGGCCGTGGCGGAGGCCCGCGAGCACCTCGACCTCGTCGGCCTCGATCTGCTGGCGCGGCGAGCGGCCGTAGCCCTGCTGCCGGCGGCGGAGGTCGGCGTCGATCGCGTCCCGGTCGAGGACGAGCCCCGCCGGCAGGCCCGAGACGATCGCGACGAGCGCCGGACCGTGCGACTCGCCGGCTGTTGCCAGCTCGAGACTCATGCGCGAGAGCGTAGTGCTCTACAGGTGCGAGAGGACGCGCGAGACGAGGCTCTGGTGCCGGTGCCTTCCCGCGGCCAACAGGAAACGGCCGAGCCGGCCCGACTCGTCCGGGTCGAGCGAGATCGCAGCCTGCGCCTCCTCGCCGCGCCACACACTGAGGCGCGCGTGCTTGGGCTCCGTGAGGTAGACCGAGACGCGGAGGCCACCGTCGCCGACGTCCGGGTGGCCCTGGAAGTACTCGACGATCTTCGTCCGCTGCGCCTTGCCGCAGTGCGGGCAGAAGCGGAACTCGTCCTCTACTCCTCCCCCGCAGGCTCTGCAGCGACGCATCGTGCTGGTTCTATGCCCGCCACCGGCTCACGTCAAGCCGATCGCGCGCCGCATCGCGTCCACCGGTGCGGGGCGGTTCGTCCACAGCTCGAAGCTCGCGGCTCCCTGGGCGACGAGCACCTCGAGCCCGTCGAGGACGCGCGCGCCGGCAGCAGCGGCAGCGTCCGCCGTCGCGGTCCGTGGATACGGAAGGTCGATCAGCGTCTGCCCCGCCCCGAGCTCGCACAGCACGTCGTCCCGTACGGACGTCGCGTGGATCACGACGTCGGCGTCGCGCACGTCCGGCGGCCACTCGCCGCGGCGGGAGAACACGCGCGCCTCCGGCAGTGCATGGCGGAACGCCGCCGCAGCGCCGCCATCGCCCACGATCGCGGCCGCATGCGACACCCCATCCACCTGCTCGAGGATGGCCGCGTCCGTCGAGAACCCGCGACCGCGCACGATCGTGTTCACCGACGGCAGGTCGCTGCCGAGGATGCGTGCGGCGTCGAGCTTGTACGGCGCCGTGACGTTCGCGTACTCCATCCCCCGAACCGCGGCGTTGAGCTCCTCGGGCAGGACGTCGCGCAGGACGTACTCCCAGTCGAGCCCGGCTGCCGCGAAGGCCGCGTTCTGCATTTGGGGCGAGAGCGAGTGCGCGACGGGATGACCGATCAGCGAGACGCGGCGCCGCTCATCCGTAGCCATGCGTGGCTTTGTACTGGTTGAACGCCTCCGCGCTGGCCGTGAAGAAGGAGTGCACCTTGTCCGGCGAGGCGACGAAATAGAGCCACGGGCCGGACGCCGGGTGCGCCGCCGCCTGAATCGACGCGAGGCCGGGGTTCGCGATGGGCGTCGGCGGCAGACCGGCATGGAGCCGCGTGTTGTACGGCGTCGGATTCGCCAGGTCCGACTGCGTGAGCGACTTCGTCCCCGGGATGTGCAGCGCGTAGCGAATCGTGGCGTCGATCCCGAGCGTCATGCCGAGATGGAGCCGGTTGTAGATCACGCGCGCGACCTTGGCCCGGTCACCCGGCGCGACCGCCTCCTTCTCGATCATGGACGCGATCGTGAGCACGTCGTACGGGCTCAGGTTCTTCCCGCGCGCGTACGAGAGATCGAGAGTGCTCCACTTCGAGGTGAACTCCTGGAGCTGCTCCTGGACGAGCTGCGCCGACGTCGACTTGCGGTCGAAGTCGTAGGTGTCCGGGAAGAGGAAGCCCTCCAGTGGCAGCTTCTTGCTGCCGAAGCCGGGGATCGCGCGCGGCTTCGCCGTCGCCGCGAGGTATGCCGCACGCGAGAGCGTGACGTTCCGGCGCGACTCGCGCTGGGCGATCTTGGCGACGGCCTGCACGCGAGCCGCCATCTGAACGCGGACGAACCCCTCGGGAAAGACGATCCTGAACTGCCGCAGCTGGCGGATCGTGGTCGTCGGCGGAGCCGCAGCGCCCGACCCGCCGCAACCGGCAGCCGTCACCGCGAGCAACATCGCGGCGACTACGACCGCGCTGCGCACCACTCGAGGTAGCTCGCAAGGAGATGTGCGGCGGCGAGCGCGTCCTCGGGCGCCGTGCCTGCGGTCTGCTGTGCGAGGTCGGTCGTGAACCGCTCGTCGAAGAGCTCGACCGGAACGTCGAGGATGTCGCGCAGCGAGTCGACGAAGCGCTCGGTCTCGACGACCTGCTCGCCGCGCGTCCCGCGCATCGTCAGCGGCAGACCGACGACGACGCGCTCGACGTCCTCCTCGCGCGCGAGGCGCGCCAGCTCGGCGAGCCCGGACTCGGCAGCTGCTTTCTGGACCACGCCGACCGGCCGTGCGACCGTCCCGGTCGGGTCGGAGACGGCAACGCCCGTCCGCGCCGAGCCGTAGTCGAGCGCCATCACCTTCACGCCGTCGTCTTCACGTCGGCATCTTCACGGGCCGACGAGGTCCTTCGCGGCAGCGAGCGCGTCGGCGATGCCGTCGGGGTTCTTCCCTCCTGCCTCGGCGAGCGTCGGCCTGCCTCCCCCGCCGCCGCCGATGTGCCTGCCGAGCTCGCGCACGACCTGCACCGCGTCGAGTCCGCGGGCGACGAGCGAGTCGTCGAAGTTGACGACGAGGAACGCGCGGCCGTCGTCACGCGACGCCACGATCGCCCCGTTCGCCTTCTCCTGCCGGCGGATCCGATCGGAGAAGTCCCGCAGCGGGCCGCCCTTGAGGCTCTTCACCTCGACCAGCAGGACGTCGCCCTCCTTGTCCCTGGAGACGATCTCCGCCTCCGCTGCCTGTTTCGGCTGCTTCGCCTCCTTCCGCGCCCGCTCGAGCTCGCCGCGCAGCGCATCCGCCTCCCGCGCCCGCTCGTGCAGCAGCGAGAACGCCTCGCCGGCGGTGACGGCCTCGATCCGCCGCGAGCCCGCACCGACCGAGCTCTCGGAGAGCACCGCGAACGGCCCGATCTCCGCGGTGGTCCGCACGTGCGTGCCGCCGCAGAGCTCGACCGACCAGCCGTCGACGTCGACCACGCGCACGACGTCGCCGTATTTCTCCCCGAAGAGCATCGTCGCACCGAGGTTCCGCGCCTCCGACAGCGGTGTCTCGAAGATCCGCACCGGCAGGTTCGCGAAGACGTGCTCGTTGACGCGGCGTTCCACCTCCGCACGCTCCTCCGGGGTCAGCGGCGACGGATGCGTGAAGTCGAAGCGGAGCTTGTCGGGCCGGACGGCCGAGCCCGCCTGGCGGACGTGATCGCCGAGCACCTCCTGCAGCACCTTGTGCAAGAGGTGAGTCGCCGTGTGGTTCGCCATCGTCGGATAGCGGACGCCCCACGGGACGACGGCACGCACACGATCGCCCTCTGCGAAACCCCCGCCCTGGAAGACGAGCTCCTGGTCGTTCTCGAGCCGCAGCGCCTCGACGAGGTCGGCGCGCGATCCGTCCTCCTTCTCGATCCAACCCGCGTCCGTGACCTGACCGCCGCCGGCGGGGTAGAACGGCGACTCGGCGAGCTTGACCTGGAAGAAGCCCTCGCCGAGGTCGGCGTGCGCGACGATCGCCGTCCGCACGTCGAGCTGCTCGTAGCCGACGAACTCCGTGCGCGGCGCGCCGCTGAAACGCGGCTCGTAGCGCGTGCC
>JAICZB010000235.1 GCA_025933895.1 Thermoleophilia bacterium | reverse complement strand
GTCGTGAGGAAGACGGTCTTGCCGAGCTCGCGCAGCCCGTCGATCACGTCCCAGGCCGTGCGGCGAGCCGACGGGTCGAAGCCGGTCGTCGGCTCGTCGAGGAAGATGAGCTCGGGATCGCCGATCAGCGCGAGCGCGACGTCGAGCCGGCGGCGCTGCCCGCCCGAGAGCTGCGGCGCGAGCGTCTCGGCCTTCTCCTCGAGCTCGACGAGCGCGATCGTCGCGTCGATGTCGCGCGGTTCGAGGTAATAGCCGGAGTAGAGCTGGAGGCTCTCGCGCACGGTCAAGCCAGGCTCCGCGTTCGACTCCTGCAGGACGGCGCCGACGCGGTTGCGCCACGCGGCGTCGCCGTTCGCGGGATCGACTCCGAGCACGCTGACCTCCCCGGACGTGCGCGTGCGGAAGCCCTCGAGGATCTCCACCGTCGTCGTCTTGCCTGCACCGTTCGGGCCGAGGAAGGCGAAGATCTCGCCGCGCTGCACCTCGAGGTCGATGCCCGCTACGGCGTCGACGTGGCCGTAGCGCTTGCGCAGCCCGTGGACGGAGACGACCGGCTCCACGCGGCGAGCATACGCCTCTCGCCCCAGGGGCCGAAGCGTGCGCTATACCTGCCCTAGGACATGAGCAGCAAGCCCGTCGAGCAGCTCTCCCAGGTCATCGTCCGGTTCGCGGGCGACTCGGGCGACGGCATGCAGCTCACCGGCTCGCAGTTCACCTCCGAGGCGGCGCTGCTCGGCAACGACATCTCGACGCTGCCGGACTTCCCCGCCGAGATCCGCGCGCCCGCCGGCTCGCTGCCCGGCGTCTCGGGCTTCCAGCTCCACTTCGCCGACCACGACATCCTCACGCCCGGCGACGCGCCGAACGTCCTCGTCGCGATGAACCCGGCGGCGCTGAAGACGAACATCGCCGACCTGCCGAGGGGCGGGACGCTGATCGTCGACGCTGACGCCTTCACCGAGCGGAACCTCAAGAAGGCCGGCTACGCGCAGAGCCCGCTCGAGGACGGCTCGCTCGACGAGTACCAGGTGCACGCGGTGCCGCTGACGTCGCTGACCGTCGGCGCGCTGAAGGAGATCGAGGGCGTCACGCCGCGCGAGGCCGAGCGCTCGAAGAACATGTTCGCGCTCGGGCTCATGTCGTGGCTGTACGGACGCACGATCAAGCCGACGATCGAGTTCCTCGAGGACAAGTTCGGCGCGAAGCGGCCGGAGATCGCGGCGGCGAACATCAAGGCGCTCCGGGCCGGCTACGCGTTCGGCGAGACGACGGAGTCCTTCTCGGTCACGTACGAGGTCAAGCCGGCGCAGCTCGCGCCGGGGACGTACCGCAACATCACCGGCAACCAGGCGCTCTCGCTCGGCCTCGTCGCCGCGTCGCGGCTATCGGGGCTGCCGCTCTTCCTCGGCGCCTACCCGATCACGCCGGCGAGCTCGATCCTCGAGGAGCTCGCGGGGTACAAGCACTTCGGTGTGCGCACGTTCCAGGCCGAGGACGAGATCGCGGCTGCAGGCGCGGCGGTGGGAGCCGCGTTCGGCGGCGCGCTCGGCGTCACGACCTCGGCGGGGCCGGGCGTCGTCCTCAAGGCCGAGACCGTCGGGCTCGCGATCACGCTCGAGCTGCCGCTCGTGATCTGCGATATCCAGCGCGCCGGCCCGTCGACCGGGATGCCGACGAAGCCGGAGCAGGGCGACCTGCTGATGGTCATGTACGGGCGGAACAGCGAGTCGCCGGTGCCGGTCGTCGCGGCGGGCTCGCCGAGCGACTGCTTCCACGCGGCGATCGAGGCGGCGCGGATTGCGCTCAAGTACCGCACGCCCGTCTACCTCCTCTCGGACGCCTACCTCGCGAACGGCTCCGAGCCGTGGCTCCTTCCCGACCTCGACACGCTGCCCGACCTGACGCCCACCTTCGCGACCGAGCCAAATGCGGGTGACGAGTTCCTCCCGTACCTGCGCGACGAGCAGACACTCGCGCGGCCGTGGGCGCTACCCGGGACACCGGGGCTCGAGCACCGGATCGGCGGCCTCGAGAAGGCCGACCGGACCGGGAACATCTCCTACGACCCCGAGAACCACGACCTGATGACGCGGCTGCGCGCACAGAAGGTCGCCGGGATTGCGGGCGACATCCCGGAGCTCGAGATCGACGATCCCGACGGCGACGCGAAAGTGCTGATCCTGAGCTGGGGCGGGACCTACGGCCCGGTCGCGGCCGCCGCGCGGCGCGTCCGCGCGGGGGGCAGGCAGGTCGCGCACGCGCATCTGCGCTACCTCAACCCGTTCCCGCGCAACACGGGGGACGTCCTGCGCAGCTACGAGAAGGTGCTGATCCCGGAGATGAACCTCGGCCAGCTGCTTCAGCTCGTCCGGTCGCAGTTCCTGGTCGATGCGATCGGCTACAACCGCGTTCGCGGCTTCCCGCTGCGCGCGCAGGAAGTGGCGGAGGCGGCCGAGGCGCTGGTGGACGCATGAGCCACGACATCGAGGTGCTGCCGTGAAAGTACGCGCGTTGCTGCAGAAGCTTCGGCTGCGCTCGGTGCAGCTCGACGGCGAGCGGTCGGCGGACAACGTCGACGCGCTCGGGGCCGTTGGGTCGACCACGCTCCTCTCCGGCGGAGAACACGGTGCGCCGGAAGGGGCGAATATGCCGCCGGGTTACGTGCCCTCCCAGCAGGACGACAGGCCACGCCACTGATGGAGGTTTTGACGTGAAGATCCGCGAGTTGCTGAAGAAGATCGACCTCGCCATCCGGCCGCCGCACGTGGGGCCCCTACCGCCGACCGACATCACCGAGCGTGGCGGGACCGAGTACTCGTCGCCGAACTTCGTTTCCTCGCAGCAGGACGAGAGGCCACACTCGTGACGCTTCGGGAGCTGCTGAAGAAGCTCCGGCGACGGTCGTCGCCGTCGTCCACCGACGATCGCAGGCGACTCGTCGCCGCCGAGGAGTCGGC
This sequence comes from Thermoleophilia bacterium, assembly GCA_025933895.1. Classification (GTDB taxonomy): domain Bacteria; phylum Actinomycetota; class Thermoleophilia; order Gaiellales; family Gaiellaceae; genus Palsa-739. Next base: position 965 of record JAICZB010000235.1, on the reverse strand, counting down.
CCCTTCGCGTTGGGCTGCTCCCTCCCAGCAGGACGACAGGCCGCCGCATTGAGCGAGAAGACCGGCAACGGGAACGGCAGCGGCTCGCTGACCGCGAAGGACTTCCGCACCGACCAGGAGGTGCGCTGGTGCCCGGGTTGCGGCGACTACGCGATCCTCGCCGCGCTCCAGTCGTTCATGCCCGAGCTCGGGATCGAACGCGAGAACACCGTCTTCATCAGCGGGATCGGCTGTGCGGCGCGCTTCCCGTACTACATGAACACGTACGGGATGCACTCGATCCACGGCCGCGCGCCGGCGATCGCGACCGGCCTCGCGACGACGCGGCCCGACCTCTCGGTCTGGGTTGTCACGGGCGACGGCGACGCGATGTCGATCGGCGGCAACCACCTCATCCACGCGCTCCGCCGCAACGTCAACCTCAAGATCCTCCTCTTCAACAACCGGGTCTACGGGCTGACGAAGGGGCAGTACTCGCCGACGAGCGAGGTTGGGATGGTGACGAAGTCGACGCCGATGGGATCGATCGACTCCCCCTTCAACCCGATCTCGCTCGCGGTCGGCGCCGAGGCGACGTTCGTCGCGCGCGCGATCGACACCGACAAGAAGGGGATGACCGACGTGCTGCGGGCCGCGGCCGAGCATCGTGGCAGCGCGTTCGTCGAGATCTTCCAGAACTGCCCGATCTTCAACGACGACGCGTTCGACTACGTGCGCGACGACAAGGAGGGCGTGAACCGGATCGCCCTCCGCCACGGCGAGCCGATCACGTGGGGCGCCGAAGGCGAGAAGGCGCTGCGCCAGCGACCGGACGGGACGATCGAGGTCTGCGGCGCGGACGAGGACGGCGTGCTCGTCCACGACCGGACGCACGCGGAGCCGGCGCTCGCGTTCGCCCTGTCGCGCGTGACGCAGGCGACGCACGGAGGCACGCCGGTCGGGATCTTCCGCAACGTCGACCGCGG
>JAICZB010000084.1 GCA_025933895.1 Thermoleophilia bacterium | reverse complement strand
GGCCGGTACTACGCGATGGACCGAGACAACCGCTGGGATCGCACCGAGCGCGCGTTGCGGGCCATCGTGAACGGTGACGGCGAGCATGCGGCCGACCCGATCGCCGCCGTTCAGGCGAGCTACGACGCGGGCGTGACGGACGAGTTCATCGAGCCGGTCGTCATCGACGGTCGGCCGCGTCTCGATCCCGAGCGGGACACGGCGATCTTCTTCAACTTCCGACCCGACCGTGCGAGGCAGCTGTCCGAGAAGCTCGGCGAGCTCGGGGTCGATCTGACGACGATGACCCGCTACCGAGACGACTTCGACTTCCCCATCGCCTTCGCGGAGCAGGACGTCGAGAACGTGCTCGCCGAGGTGCTCGCGGCGCACGACATCCGCCAGCTCCACTCGGCCGAGACCGAGAAGTACGCGCACGTCACGTACTTCCTCGGCGGCGGGCGCGAGGAGCCGTTCGCCGGCGAGGATCGGATTCTCGTCGACTCGCCGCGGGACGTGCCGAGCTACGACCACAAGCCGGAGATGTCTGCGCCCGAGGTCGCCGACCGCGTCGTGCGGGCGATCGACGAGGGGGGCTATGGCTTCGTCGTCGTAAACTTCGCCAACCCCGACATGGTCGGGCACACGGGGGAGATCCCTGCCGTCGTGCAGGCGGTGGAGACGACCGACGAATGCCTCGGCCGCGTCGTCGACGCGGTCGATCGTGCCGGGGGTGTGGCGCTCGTGATCGCCGACCACGGGAACGCGGAAACCCTGCTGCAGGAGGACGGAACGAGCCCGCACACAGCCCACACGACGAATTCCGTGCCAGTCGTCCTGACCGCTTCAGAAGCCGGTTTGCGCGACGGCGAGCTCTCCGACGTCGCCCCGACGCTCCTCGCGCTCCTCGGGCTCGAGGCTCCGTCCGAGATGACGGGCAAAAATCTCGTACAAGTCTCGTGAAAATTCGGTCTATACTGCGGCACCTTGTCGCTGCCCCAGCCTGATCACGGCGTACTGCGGAAGGCGCAGCGGGGCGATGAACGAGCCTTCTCGATCATCGTCCGCGCTTACCAGATTCCGGTCTACAACTACGTGCTGCGCATGGTCGGCGACCGGACGCTCGCCGAGGACCTGACGCAGGAGGTCTTCCTCCGCGTCTTCCAGGGGCTGCCGCGCTTCTCGCTCCGCTCGAAGTTCACGACGTGGCTCTTCCAGGTCACGAAGAACCGCGTCCTCGACGAGCTGAGGGCAACCGAGCGGCGCCCGCGGGCGGTCGTGGATCTCGACGACATCCCGCCGCTCGAGGTGCTCGACGCGCCGTTCGAGCGGCTCGAGGCGATCGACGCCGTGTGGCGCGCGGTCGAGGCGCTCAGCGTCGACCTGAAGATGGCGCTCCTCCTGCGCGACGTCGTCGGGCTCGCGTACAGCGAGATCGCCGACTCCCTCGAGGTGACGCTGGCGACCGTCAAGTGGCGGATCTGGAAGGCCCGGGAGGACGTCCAGCTCTCGCTCGCGCGCGAGGGGATCGAGATCTTCGAGGAGCGCGAGGTCGCCGCGGTCGAGGCGCCTGTCGCCACCGCTCCGGCGCCCGCCGCGCCCGTGGCCGTTCCCGCGCTCGCGCCGCCCGCGCTTCCAGCTGCCTAGCCGTCCGGGCTAGAGACCGAGCTCGAGCCGCGCCGCGAGCATCTCGGGCAGGCCCGCTTCCCGCATCTCGCTCTGCGTCCGCTCGACGTCGTACTCGACCCGGCGGAAGCTCGCGCGCTGTGCGTCGAGGTCGAGCAGGAGGTACGCCGCCCGCGGGTCGCCATCGCGCGGCTGACCGACCGATCCCGGGTTGAGGAGCGCCCGTACGCCGGCGAGCTCGAGCTCCGTGTCGGCCGGGGCGAGACCGCCGCCGATCTCGGCGCCGGACTCCACGATTCGCAGCGCTGCGTGGCTGTGCCCGACGAGGACGAGGGGCGAGCCCGCAAGCTCGAGCGTCGCCAGGGCGGCCTCGTCGCTGAGGACGTACTCCCAGATCGGGTCGCGTGCGGAGCCGTGGTAGAGAGCGACGCCGTGGGCGGTCCCCTCCGGCTCGAGCGTGTCGAGTAGAGCCAGCCACTCCGGCTCGAGCACTTTTCGCGTCCAGGTTGCCGCGAGCCCGGCCTCCCCGTGGAACTCCTCGAGGTCGATCGTGCCTCGCACCGCGAGGTCGTGGTTGCCGGCGAGGCAGACGTCGGCCCGCTCGGCGATCGCGGCGCAGCATTCGTTCGGCCGGGGCCCGTAACCGACGAGATCGCCGAGACACCAGAGCTCGTCAGGCGCCTCCGCCTCGATCGCGGCGAGGACCGCCTCCAGCGCGTGCAGGTTCGAGTGGATGTCCGATACGACCGCGACGCGCATGAGCGGACGCCAACGCTAACCCGGCGAGAACCGGCACCGTCGCTGCCACCTCCGTTGTCGTATCAGTAAAGAGGAGGTAACCCCAGAAGTACGCCGCGACCCCGACGAGCACAGCGGCCGCGAGCTTCCGCCGCCCGGCCACGACGACGGCCAGCAACGCCGGGGCGAGCAGGTCGAGCCAGCCCATCAGGGCCGAGCCGAAGGTCGCTTGCTGCAGGTTCGGCAAGGACATGCCTGCGGCGTGAGGGATGCGCACGTGCTCGAGCGTGGTCGTCGCCTGCTGGACGGTGGGCGTTCCCCAGACGAGGACGACGTCGAGCGCCGCGAGCGCGACGAGACCCACACGGACCGACCAGGCGGGGGCGACCACTGCGGCGGCGGAGGCACCGGCGAGGCAGGCCTCCGCGATGAGCGCGACACCGGCCGCGTCCCGCACGAGCCCGCTCGCGAGCCAGGCCACGAGCCAGAGTCCCACTGCGGCCGGCGGCCAGAGCCACCAGCGCGCGCTGCCGCGAAAGACCCCGCCCGCAGCGGCGAGCGCCGGCGTGCCGAAGGTCGCCAGCAGCGCGAGCGCGTGCGGTCCTCCGGGAACGAAATTGATGATCAGCACACCTGCTGCCAGCAGCGCGGCCGGAACCGCGACCCACAGCAAGCCTCGTCCACGGGCGCGCGCCTGGCGCGCAGGCGCCGCGGCCGTCAAGGCCTGCGCGGCGCAGAGAACGGCGTAGGAGGGGACTAGGCCGAGCGTCAGTCCTCGGAGGGCTCGTCCGAGTGGCCGGGCGTCTCGGGCAGGTTCCGGATGCCCTCGCGCGTCACGTACTTCGACCAGGAGTCCTGCAGCGCGGCGATGAGCTCGGGGACGAACCGCGGTGACGCGTTCACCCGCGCGACGACCGCTCCCGGCACGTCTCCCTCCTCGACCTCGTGCTCGATCCGCGCGAAGGTCAGAGTGAACTCGTACTGCGAGAAGCTCACGTTCGCGAAGTTCGCATACGTGCCGCCGATCAGCTCGGCAGGCATCTGGATGTTGAGCCGCCGCTCGTCCGAATCCGGATCCGGTAGGTCGAGCCCCTCGTCTTCCATGGCCACATACTAGGAGGATGGCCGCCCGCCTCCGACTGCGTCAGGTCGCACGGCTGCTTGCCGCCGTCGTGGTGACGCTCGTCGCGGGGACGATCGCGTTCCACGAGACCCTGCGCGAATCCTGGTTCCAGTCGTTCTACCGCGCGGTCGTGACGGTGACGCTGAACGGCCTGGATTCGATTCCGCGCAACGACGGCTCCCGGATCGTCTCCCTCGTCCTCGTCGTCGTCGGCCTCACGATCATCGGCTACGCAGGTGCCGTTATCGTCGAGACGATCGCCGGCGGCGTCGTCACGGGCGCGCTGGCCGAACGGCGGAGGAAGCGGACGATCGAGCAGCTGCGCGACCACTTCATCATCTGCGGCTACGGCCGGGTCGGCCGACGCGTCGCCGACGAGTTTCGAGCGTCGGACGTGCCGTTCGTCGTGCTCGACTTCCACGAAGACGCGATCGCGGCGGCGCGTGAGGACAGCGCGCTCATGGTCGAGGGCGACGCGACGAGGGACGAGAACCTGCGCAAGGCCGGCCTCGAGCGAGCGCGAGGACTCGTCGCCGCGTCCGACTCCGATGCGGACAACCTCTACGTCGTCCTCTCCGCGCGCTCGGCGCGTCCCGACCTGACGATCGTGGCGCGCGGCGCCGGCGCAGACGCGGAACGGAAGCTCGTGCTCGCGGGCGCGGACCGGGTCGTGCTCCCCTACACGACCGCGGGGCACGTGATGGCGAACCTCGTCCTCAAGCCGCAGGTGACCGCGTTCCTCGACGTCGTGACGACTGCGACCGGGCCCGACCTCCAGCTCGCCGAGATCGAGGTGCGCGAGACGTCCTCGGCGCCGGGGCGGACGATCCGCGAGCTCCGGATCCGCCACGAGACCGGCGCCCTCGTCGTCGCGTTGCGTAAGCCGGACGGGAGCTTCGACACGACGCCGGAGCCGGACACGCCGATCGAGGTGGGTGACGTGCTGATCGGTGTCGGCTCGCCGGACGAGATCACCGCGCTGGAAGATCTCTTCGCGCCGCGCGAGGCCGTTGCCGGCTGATCCCGTCAAGGAGCTCGCGGCTGCGCTCGGGGCCGCGGCGGGCGCCGAGCTCGAGCTCGAGCGGCCGGGTGAGCCGGAGCACGGCGACTACGCGACGAACGTCGCGTTGCGGCTCGCGGGGGCACGCCGGCAGCCGCCGCGCGAGATCGCCGCCGAGCTCGCGGAGGCGGTCACCGAGCTCGAGGTGGTCGAGCGGGCCGAGCCCGCCGGGCCGGGGTTCGTCAACGTCTTCCTGCGGGACGAGTGGTTCGCGTCCGCGCTCGCCGGGATCCTGGAGGACGGGGACGCGTACGGCGGAGGCGGCGTCGCCGGTCAAGAGCGCGTCCAGGTGGAGATGGTCTCCGCGAACCCGACGGGGCCGATCCTCGTCTCGCACGCGAGGAACGGCGCGTACGGCGACGCGGTCGCACGCCTGTTCGAGCTCGCCGGCCACGCGGTCGAGCGCGAGTACTACTACAACGACTCGGGCGGCCAGATGGACCGGTTCCGGGCGTCGGTCGAGGCCGTGCGGCGCGGGGAGGAGCCGTCCGAGGACGGCTATCACGGCGCCTACGTCCGCGACCTCGCCGCGCTCAAGGGCGATCCCGTGCCGCTGATGCTGAAGGAGATGGAGGGGACGCTCGAGCGCTTCCGGATCCACTTCGACACGTGGCGTCGCCAGAGCGAGCTCGAGGAGCGTCTGCCCGAGCTCCTGCCCAGGCTCGACACGTACGAGAAGGATGGCGCGCTCTGGGCACGCTCGTCCGCCTACGGCGACGAGGAGGACCGCGTGCTCCTTCGCTCAGGCGACCGCTCGCCGACGTACCGCGCGGCCGACGTCCCGTACCTCGTGGACAAGCTCGAGCGCGGCTTCGACCGCGCGATCTACGTCCTCGGCGCCGACCACCACGGCACGCGCAACTGGTACGCCGCGGTTGCGCGGATGCTCGGCTACGACCCCGAGCGGGTCGAGGTGCTCGTCTACCAGCCCGTCCACCTGACACGGGGCGGCGAGCAGACGAAGATGTCGAAGCGCCGAGGCGACGTCGTCTTCCTCGACGAGTTCATGGACGAGATCGGTGTCGACGCCGCGCGCTGGTACCTCGCCAACCGCGGTCCCGACCAGGCGATCGACATCGACGTCGACCTGGCGGCCGAACGGTCGCAGAAGAACCCCGTTTACTACGTCCAGTACGCACACGCCCGGATCGCCGGGATCCTGCGCAACGCCGGCGACGCGGCCGTCTCCGCCGTGCCCGCGGGCCCGCTCGCGGCCGAGGAGCGAGAGCTCGTGAAGCGGCTCGCGGAGCTGCCCGCGGTCGCGGCCGACGCGCTCGTGAAGCGCGGCCCGCAAGGCGTCCCGAACTACGCGATCCGCGTCGCCGACGACTTCCACCGCTTCTATCACGAGCACCGCGTGCTCGAGAGCGACCAGCAGGCGTTCCGGCTCGCCCTCTGCCGCGCGACGCGGGCCGTCATCGCCCGCTGCCTCGACCTCGTCGGGGTCGACGCGCCTGAGAGGATGTGAGCCGTGAGCGCTCGGCAGGCCCCCGACCGCAACATCGCGATGGAGCTCGTCCGCGTGACCGAGGCGGGCGCGATGGCGGCCGCCCGCTGGATCGGACGCGGCGAGAAGGAGGAGGCCGACCGGGCGGCGGTCGACGCGATGCGCTTCGTCCTCGACTCCGTCTCGATGCGCGGCGTCGTCGTGATCGGCGAGGGGGAGAAGGACGAGGCACCGATGCTGTACAACGGCGAGGAGGTCGGGAACGGCGAGGGTCCTGAGGTCGACGTCGCCGTCGACCCGCTGGAGGGCACACGGCTGACGGCGCTCGGCCAGCCGAACGCGATCGCGGTCATCGCGGTCGCCGAGCGCGGCACGATGCTCTTCCCCGGCGCGGCGTTCTACATGGAGAAGATCGCCGTCGGCCCGGACGCGATCGACGCGATCGACATCGAGCGGAGCGCGACCGAGAACGTCTCTGCGGTGGCTCGCGCGCTGCGCAAGACGCCGCGCGAGGTGGACGTCGTGGTGCTCGAGCGAGAGCGCCACGAAGACCTCATCGCCGAGCTGCGCGACGCGGGCGCCCGCGTCCGCCTCGTCCGCGACGGCGACGTCGCACCGGCGATCGCCGCCGCGCAGCCGGGAACCGGTGTGGACATGCTCTACGGGATCGGCGGGACGCCCGAGGGCGTCATCTCCGCGGCCGCGTTGAAATGCGTCGGCGGCGGGATCCAGGGACGGCTCTGGCCGCGGAACGACGAGGAACGGCAGAAGCTGCTCGAGGAAGGGCTCGACTCCACGCGCGTCCTCCACACCGACGACCTCGTCTCGGGCGAGGACGTCTTCGTCGCCGCGACCGGGGTCACGGCGGGCTCGCTCCTCCAGGGCGTCAAGTACACGCCCGGGGGCGCGGTCACCGACTCGATCGTGATGCGATCGCGCTCGGGCACCGTGCGCCGCGTCGTGGCCCAGCAGTCGCTGGCGAAGCTGTCGGCGCTGACCGGCTTCGAGTACACGTAGACGGGGGGAGGGGTCCGATGAAGGAGGCAAAGCTCGAAGAGACGCCGTATGGCCGCAACCCGGCCGACGAGGGCTGGTTCGTGCTCAACCTCGGGGATGCGCTCGCGGTGCGGAACGAGGAAAAGGGCGGCGCGACGTATCCGCTCGAGCCGGAGGGAGGGCCGTTCACGGGGTTCGGCGTCAACGTCCAGGTTCTCTGGCCGGGCGAGCCGAACGGGCTGTACCACTCCGAGAACATGCGGGAGGCGTTCCTCGTGCTCTCGGGCGAGTGCACGCTGCTCGTCGAGGAGGAGGAGCGCCCGCTGCGCCGGTGGGACTTCGTCCACTGCCCGCCCGGCACGAACCACATCTTCGTCGGTGCCGGCGACGCCCCGTGCTCGATCCTCATGATCGGCGCACGTGCGGAGGATGCGACGCTCCACTACCCGGTCAGCGAGCTGGCGAGGAAGCACGCCGCATCGACCGCGAAGGAGACGCCGAACCCGGACGAAGCGTACGCGGACTGGCCGGGAGACTTCCTCCCGGTGCGCCTGCCGTGGCCGCTCGAGTAGCGCTTACAGTCCTCACGTCGCTGACACAACCCTGGGCCAGTGATGACCGTGATCAGGGGGTGCCATCATGGACGACGTGATCCCGCTCGGGCTTGGTGGTGCCCAGTTTTTCCTGATTCTGTGGGGTGTCCTCGTGATCTGCACTCTTGGGTCGGTCTGGCGTGGGAGGGATCGCAGACCAAGGTCTGACCTCGGGCCGGTCGTCTTCTCCACCGAAGTCGCGGTGAAGTTCCGGCGTGGGTCTCATGATCCGTGGAGCTTCGTGACGAGGCATTTCGGCTGGCCTCGTGTCCTCGTTCACGAGGACACGATCGAGATCCGCTGCCCAGATACTCGCTGGCTCGGGTGGGCGAACTTGATGAACCAGACCTACGACGCTGCTGATTGCGAGATTGACGTGGCGAGCATCTGGAGGTGGCACCCGCTGGTGCCGGTTAGGGACGATTGCATCGTGCTTCGAACGACCGACCGGCGTGGCTTCCTGGAGGTCGGATTAAGGCCGAGAACTACAACTCTTGACGATCTCCGACAGGAGTTGATCCGTGCCGGGGCTCGACCTCTCGGCGAACTCGCATCAATCGGGAGCCAAAGCTAGAGGCAGCCCGGCTGAGCGAGCGTCACCGGCCTGCTGCTGAACACCCTCTCGGCGAGGTTGAGGTGGATCGAGGGGTATGCCGGTGACGCGTTCGGCGGCAGCGAGCGAGAGAGGATCCCAGCGCAACTCCTCGCGGGATTCCTAGACCGCAGCGAGCTCCTTCTCCATCGCGGGCGCGTACGTGCCGGTGCGCGCGGCTGCGTTCATCTTCGCGCGGTGGTAGTAGGCGCGCTGGCCGGCCTCGATGTTCTCCTCCTTGCCGCTCCACGCCTTCAGCGCCGGAGCCTGCAGCGCGCGGCCGTAGGAGAAGGACAGCTGCCACGGGTGCGGCCCGTTCGCGTTCATCGCGTTGAGGTGCGCGGTCGCGTCCTCGTCCGACTGGCCGCCGGAGAGGAAGACGATGCCGGGCACCGCCGCCGGCACGTGCTTGGACAGCGTGTGCAGCGTCGCCTCGGCCACCTCGTCGACACCGGCTCGGTTCGATGCCTCGTAGCCGGACAGGACCATGTTCGGCTTGAGCAGCGTCCCCTCGACGTCGACGC
>JAICZB010000269.1 GCA_025933895.1 Thermoleophilia bacterium | reverse complement strand
GTCGGGCGGAGCATCCGACGCGGGCTCCAAGAGGCGAGCGCGGCTGTACCCGACGATCACGCCCTCGGACTCGGCCACCGCGAGGAACCCTTCGCGGCCCTCGACGTCACGGCCAAACGAGTCGCTCCACTCGCGGCAGTTCCGCTCGGGCGCCGCGAGGACGGCGAGCGCGACGCAGCGCTCGATGTCCGCGGGGCCGGCCTCCCGGATCGCGAAGGAAGGCGTCAGAGCGGCTCGTCGAGCCCCTGCACCGCGACCATGCGAAGCTTCGCGGCGCCTTCGCGCAGGCGCTTCGCGTCCTGGTACTCCGGCGAGTCGTACCAGCGCTTCGCGGCCTCGAGGTCGGGGAACTCGAGCATCACGAGCCGCGAGGGATCCCAGTCTCCCTCCAGCACCGCGAGCTCTCCGCCGCGCACGACGAAGCGGCCGCCGCCCGCACGCACGGCGCCGGGCGACGCAGCTTTGTAGCGGTCGTACTGGTCTGGGTCGTGGACGTCCGTCTCGACGATCACGTAGGCGGGCATGCTTGGATCGTACGCGTGGAGGTACAGAGCGATTCGCCCGAGGAGACCGAGGCGCTGGCGGCGGATCTCGCTTGCCGACTCGCGGCCGGCGACGTCGTCACGGTCGCGGGCGAGCTCGGCTCCGGCAAGACGACCTTCGTGCGCGGCGCCTGCGGCGCGCTCGGCGTGCGCGAGCGCGTCACGAGCCCGACGTACACGATCGGACACCGCTACCACGGGGACGGCGTCGAGGTCTCGCACCTCGACCTCTACCGCTTCCAGGACGTCTCGCCCGCGGAGTGGGGAGACCTCGAGCCGTACTTCGATCAGGCGATCGCGTTCGTCGAGTGGCCGGAGGCGGGCGAGGGCGTCCTGCCGCCGCCTCGGTTCACGGTGCGTTTGCGGCATGCTGGCGCTGGGAGAGCGGTGGAGATCGAAGAGTGCTGACGCTTGCTTTCGATACGGCCACGGCGGTCGCGACGAGTGCGCTCGTGGACACAGGCTCTAGTGGACATCTCGAGGTGCTCGGCGAGCGTTGCTCGCGTGCGCAGACGCTGCTCGAGGACGTCGACGCGCTCCTCCGCCAGGCCGGCGCGCATCCGTCCGATCTCGATCGGCTCGCGGTCGGCCTCGGCCCCGGCAGCTTCACCGGCGTCCGGATCGGGCTCGCGGCCGCGCGCGGGCTCGCGCTGTCGCTCGACCTGCCAGGCTCGGGAGTCTCGACTCTCGCCGCGCTCGCCGCCGGCGCCCCGCGCGCGGTTCCCGTGATCGACGCCAAACGGCGCGAGGTCTTCACGCTGCTCGACGGCGAGCCGCGTGTGCTTGCCCCGCAGGAGCTTCCCTTCGACGAGGGAGCCGTCTGCGTCGGCGACGGCGCGAAGCGCTACCGCTCGCTGCTCGAGGAGCACGGAGCGGTCGTCCCGCCGGACGACGACGAGCGCCACCTGCCGCGCGCCCGCTTCCACGCGTCGCTCGCGGGCGAGCCCGGACCGGTGGACGACCTCGAGCCGCTCTACCTCCGCGTCCCCGATGCCGAGCGGAACGTCTCGTGACCACGATCGAGCTGCGCCGGCTCGTGCTCGACAACCTCCTCGAGATCGAGGAGATCGAGCGCCGGTCGTACCCGACCCCCTGGTCGCGCTCGATGTTCGCAGGCGAATTGGCGAAGCCGAGCTCGATCTGCCTCGGCGCATTCGAGGCGGAGGGCGAGGACGGAGCGCTCGTCGGCTACCTGATCGTCTCGCGCTACGTCGACGCATGGCACGTGATGAACGTCGCCGTCGATCCCGAGCACCGCGGCCGCGGCGTCGCGACGATGCTCCTCGAGCGGCTGTTCGACCTGACCGACGACGAGGCCCGCCGCGGCTACACCCTCGAGGTGCGCGTCTCGAACCGGAAGGCCATCGATCTCTACGAGCGCCTCGGCTTCCGCTCGCGCGGCCTGCGGCGCGGCTACTACACGGACAACCGCGAGGACGCGCTCATCATGTGGAAGGACCCGGTCGCCCGCTGATCCTGGGGATCGAGACGTCGTGCGACGAGACCGCTGCGGCGCTCGTCACCGACGAGGGCGAGATCCGCTCGAGCGTCGTCTCCTCGCAGGCGGAGCTGCACGCGCGCTTCGGCGGCGTCGTGCCCGAGGTCGCCTCCCGGCGGCACCTCGAGCTCGTGACGCCGGTGATCCGCGAGGCGCTCGCCGAGGCGGAAGCGACGCTCGAGGACGTGGACCGCATCGCCGTGACGAGAGGCCCGGGCCTGATCGGCGCGCTCCTCGTCGGCCTCGCCGCGGCCAAGGCGGTCGCGTGGTCGCGGCGCCTGCCGCTCGTCCCCGTCGACCACCTCGACGGCCACGTCGCCTCGCTCTACCTCCAGCCGGATCCGCTCGAGCCGCCGTTCCTCTGCCTGCTGGCGAGCGGCGGCCACACGATGCTCCTCGATGTCCGCTCGCACACGGAGCAGCAGCAGCTCGGGTCGACGCTCGACGACGCGGCGGGCGAGGCCTTCGACAAGGGCGCGCGACTGCTGGGACTGGGCTACCCGGGCGGCCGCGAGATCGACCGGCTCGCCCGCGGAGGAGACCCGGACGCCTACCACTTCCCGGTCGCCCGCGTGCCGGGCTTCGACTTCTCGTTCTCGGGCCTGAAGACGGCGCTCCTGTATGCGGTCCGCGGGCTGGGGGAGGAGGAGCTGGAGGCACGGCGCGCCGATCTCGCCGCCTCGTACCAGCACGCGATCGTCCGGGCGCTCGTCGAACGGGTGCGGGAGGCCGCAAAGCAGACCGGCCGCGAGCGGATCGCGATCGTCGGCGGCGTCGCAGCGAACTCCGAGCTGCGCGCCGCCCTCCCGGAGGCGACAGCCGCGCCGCTCGCCCTCTGTACCGACAACGCCGCGATGATCGCCTCGGCCGCCCGCTGGGCCGACGCCGTCCCGTACCCGCGGTACCTCGCGCTTGACGCATACGCATCGCGCTAAGCTCGCCACGGCGTCAGGTTTTCC
>JAICZB010000026.1 GCA_025933895.1 Thermoleophilia bacterium | reverse complement strand
GATGGACGCACTGTCGTCGCAGGCGACGGTCGGGGGCTACAAGGCCGCGCTCATCGCCGCGGAGCAGCTCCCGCGCTTCTTCCCCATGCTCATGACGGCCGCGGGCACCGTTCCTCCCGCGAAGGTGCTCGTGATCGGCGCGGGCGTGGCCGGCCTCCAGGCGATCGCGACGGCGCGACGGCTGGGCGCCGTGACGACGGGCTTCGACGTCCGGCCCGTCGTGCGCGAGCAGATCGAGAGCCTCGGGGCGAACTGGCTCGAGCTCGGCGTCACGAGTGCCGAGGCCGAGGGCGGCTACGCGCGCGAGCTGACGCCGGAGGAGATGCAGGCACAGCAGGTGGCGCTCGAGGCGCGGATCGCGGACTTCGACACGGTGATCACGACGGCCGCCGTCCCCGGCCGGCCGGCACCGAAGATCATCCCGGCGTCCGCGGTCGAAGCGATGCGGCCCGGCTCCGTGATCGTCGACCTCGCCGCCGAGACCGGCGGCAACTGCGAGCTGACCGAGCCCGGCGAGATCGTCGAGCGCGCCGGCGTGACCCTCGTCGGGACGACGAACCTGGCGAGCACGATGCCGTACCACGCCTCGACGCTGTACTCGCGAAACGTGCAGGCGCTCCTGCTCCATCTCGCTCCGGAGGGCGAGCTCGCGCTGGACTGGTCGGACGAGATCACGAGCGGCGCCTGCGTCGCCGGCAAGCAGGAGGTGACCGCATGAGCGTAGGCTCGACAGAGCTCGACAAGGAGCGGAGGCGCCGGCTATGCCGGTGCCGGGAGCGGACATGAGCCACGACGCGCTGCTCGTCTTCGAGATCACGATCCTCGTCCTCGCGATCTTCCTCGGTTTCGAGGTGATCTCGAAAGTGCCGACACTGCTGCACACGCCGCTCATGTCGGGGACGAATGCGATCCACGGCATCGTCGTGGTGGGCGCGATGATCGTGCTCGCCTCGGGCCACAAGGGGCCGTTCATCTGGATCATCGGCTTCCTCGCGGTCGTCCTCGGCTCGGCGAACGTCGTCGGCGGCTTCGTCGTCACCGACCGCATGCTCGAGATGTTCAAGAAGCGCGAGCCGCCGAAGAGCGACAGCGGCGTAGGCTCGACGGATCCGCCCAGTAGCGAACGGCCCGGCTCCGCCGGGGCCGAAGCGGGCAAGTGAGCGCGTGAGCACTCACCTCGGAAACCTGCTGTACCTGATCCCGATCGTCACCTTCATCCTCGCGCTGCGCTACCTCTCGAATCCGGCGCGCGCACGGCGCGGGAACCAGATCGGCGCCGCCGGGATGCTCGTCGCGATCGTCGTGACCTGGATCAAGGCCGGCGCGGGCAGCTGGTGGGCGCTCGTGATCGCGATGCTGATCGGCGGCGGGTTCGGCGCGTTCGCGGCCCGGAAGGTGCGGATGACCGCCATGCCGCAGATGGTGGCCCTCTTCAACGGCGTCGGCGGCGGGGCGGCAGCGCTCATCGCGCTGGCGGAGCTGCACAGGATCCTGCCGCCGCCGGGCCGGCCGGAATTCGACGTCTCGACGGCGATCGCGTTCTCCGGCCTGATCGGCGCCATCTCGTTCGCCGGCTCGATGGTCGCGTTCGCCAAGTTGCAGGAGCTGATCGGCGGCCGGCCGCTCACGTATCCCGGCCAGAACATCGCCAACATCGTCCTGCTCGTGGTGCTCGTCGCGCTCGCCGGCGCGCTGTCGGGCGGCGTGCAGGATCAGTGGCTGCTCTGGGCGGTCGTAGGCGGCGGCGCCCTGTTCGGTGTCCTCTTCGTCCTCCCGATCGGCGGCGCGGACATGCCGGTCGTCATCTCGCTCCTGAACGCGTTCACCGGTCTCGCGGTCGCGATCGGCGGCTTCGAGCTGCACAACAACGTCCTGATCGTGAGCGGGATGCTCGTCGGCGCCTCCGGAACCCTGCTCACGATGCTGATGGGCAAGGCGATGAACCGGTCGATCGGCAATCTCCTCTTCGGCGCGTTCGGCAAGATCCAGGACGGCGGCCCCGCCGCGGCTGCGGCGGCGGGGACGGACGGCGGCACCGTCCGGAGCGCGAGCGCGGAGGACGTCGCGGTGATGCTCGCCTACGCGCACAAGGTCGTCTTCGTCCCGGGCTACGGGCTCGCCGTCGCGCAGGCGCAGCACGACGTCCGGCAGCTCGCCGACCTGCTCGAGGCGAAAGGCGTCGAGGTCTCGTACGCGATCCACCCGGTCGCCGGCCGCATGCCCGGCCACATGAACGTCCTGCTCGCCGAGGCGAACGTCCCCTATCCGCAGCTGAAGGAGATGGACGACGCGAACCCGGAGTTCTCGCGGACGGACGTCGCGGTGGTCGTGGGCGCGAACGACGTCGTCAATCCCGACGCACGCAACAACCAGGGCTCGCCGATCTACGGGATGCCGATCCTCAACGTCGACGACGCGCAGACGGTCGTCGTGCTCAAGCGGTCGATGAACCCGGGCTTCGCCGGGATCGAGAATCCGCTGTTCTACAACCCGAAGACCGTGATGCTGTTCGGCGATGCGAAGGAGTCGATCACGAAGCTCGCCGCCGACGTCAAGAGTCTCTGAGCAGCTCGGTGAAGACGCCTCGGGTCGTCGCCCGCAGCTCGAGCGCCTCGAGCTCCGCCGGAGCGAACCAGCCGACGTCCTGCGTCTCGTCGTCTCCGGGTCGCGGTGTCCCGGACACGATCTCCGCCTCGAACACGACCGAGACGACGCCGACCTCGTCGCCGTTCGCGTAGGTGACGCGGTAGTCGGGGCCGCCGTAGACGCCCGCGAGACGACCCAGCTCGACGTCGACGGAGGCCTCCTCACGACATTCGCGCCGGGCCGCATCCGCAGGGCTCTCGTCGGGATCGATCGCCCCACCCGGGAGCTGCCATCGCCCCTCGACGTGCCGGACGAGCAGGACGCGGCCCGCGTCGTCGCGGACGAGAACGGCGGCACACGGCATGAGCAGGTAGTCGTTGCCGACCTTCTGCCGCAGCGCGCGCACGTAATCGGACATCCCCATCACGAGAAGCGCGCGGGATCGAGCAGCTCGAGCTGCGGCGACTCGCGCCCGAGGATGGCGTCCGCGACGAGCTCTCCGCACGCGAAGCCGAGCACATTGCCGTGACCCGAATAGCCGCCGGCTACCCAGACGCGGCCGTCGTGGCCCGGGACGGGCCCGACGAGCGGCAGCATGTCCTGGGTCAGCCCGAAGATCCCGGCCCAGCGATGCGTCACCTGCACCGGCGCGCCGGCGAGCTCGTGGAGGAACGCCTCGAGCGAGGTCTGGATCGCCTCGGTCGTCTCCTCGACGTCGGTGAGCTCGTCGAGGATCGACGTGTCGCGGAAACCGCCGAGCAGGATCCGCCCGTCCGGGAGCTGCTGCCAGTAGTCGAAGCCCTGGCGCGCGTAGTGCGGGCGGTCGTAGAGGACGCGGTCGAGCGGCTCGCTCGCGATCACCTGGCCGCGGGTCGGCCAGATCAGGTCGGCGAGCTCGGGGACGAGGCCGTGCCCGTAGCCGTCGGTCGCCAGTAGCACCCGGTCGGCGTCGAGCGCGTCGACGTCCTCGACGCGGTCGTGCTCGCGGATCTCGGCGCCTGCCGCCGCGGCGAGGGAGGCAAGGCCGCGGACGAAGCGCGCGGGCTGGATCGAGCCATCGTGGGGGTGGAGGATGGCGCCGTGGAAGCGGCCGGCGGCGCCGCCGGGAACGTCGTCGAGCCACTCGGCCTCGAAGCCGTCCTCGCGCAGCGCCTCGTATTCGAGCCGGATGCCTTCCCGCTCCTCTTCGTCCCCGGCAAGGCGGTAGCTGCCCGGACGCGTCAGGGCGTCTCCGGCGAGGTCCGCGAGCCGATCGAGCGCCTCTCTGGTCCAGCCCCAGTACGACGCAGCCCTGTCGGCGCCGTAGGTCTCGCGGGCGACGTCGTAGCGGGCAGCGCCGCCGCCGAGCGCGAAGCCGCCGTTCCGACCGCTCGCGCCCTCGGCGATCCCGCGCGCGTCGTGCACGCGAACGCGCACGCCGGCCTCGGCGAGACGGCGCGCGGCAGCGCAACCGGTGACGCCGGCGCCGACGATCGCGACGTCGGCACGCCCCTCGAATGTCGTCTCGGGCCGGGCGGTGCTCGACTCCTGCAGCCAGTAAGGGACGTCCATGCGCGGCCGAGGCTATCGCAGGCTTCGATAGATCCCCTCCTGAACCGAGACCTGTCCCTCGATCTCGAGCTCGACGAGCGCGCGGGCGATCTCGTCGGCACCAAGCCCGGTCTTGCGGACGAGCTCGTCGGCGCCGGCCGGCAAGAGCTCGAGCAGCGGCGAGCGTTCACCCTCCGCGCGCTCCGGCTCGATGCCGAAGGACGCAAGGACGTCGGCAGCACCGGTCAGCGGAGCCGCGCCGAGCTTGAGCAGCGCGTTCGTCCCGGCCGAGAGCGCGCTCGTGATCTCGCCCGGCACCGCAAAGACCTCGCGTCCTTCCTCGAGCGCGAGATCGGCGGTGATGAGGGCACCGCTGCGCTCGCGCGCCTCGACGACGACGGTCGCAGCGGACAGACCGGCGACGAGCCGGTTGCGGGCCGGGAACCGCCACGGTGCCGGCTCGACTCCGGGCGCGTACTCCGAGACGATGAGGCCGGCGTCCGCGACCCGGCGCGCGAGCTCGGCATGAGCGGCCGGATAGTCGCGATCGATGCCGCAGCCGAGGACCGCGACCGTCGCTCCGCCCGCCTCGAGCGCGCCGCGGTGCGCCTCCGCGTCGATCCCGCGCGCGAGGCCGCTCACGACGACGAGGCCCGCAGCCGCGAGCTCCCTCCCCAGGCTTCGACCGACCGAGGCCCCGTAACCCGAGCACGCGCGCGCGCCCACGATTGCGACGGCGGGCCGCGCCAGGATCTCCGGCTCCGCTCCGCCACGCAGGAAGAGCCCCGCCGGCGGATCGTGGATCGCACCCAGGAGCGGCGGGAAGTCCGGCGAGGAGCGAGGCAGGAAGCGGTGGCCCGCAGTCGCGAGCCGGTCGAGATAGGCGCGCCTGTCGAAGCGCCGCTCGAAGGCGCGCCAGCGCTCGCCGCGCGGCGGCCGTACGAGGTGCGTTCCCGTCTCGGATGCGAAGACGGCGAGCGCGAGCTCAGACATTCGCGAGCTCGTCCGGGGAGCGATACGAGAGAGCCTCCGCCACGTGCTCGGCGCGCACCGAGTCGGATTCGGCGAGAGCTGCGATCGTGCGCGCCACGCGGCCGACGCGCGCGTAACCTCGTCCGGAGAGGTGCAGGCGGTCCGCGGCTCGGCGCAGAAGCGCGTCGGCCTCCTTGTCCCGCGAAGACGGCTTCGTCGCGAGCAGCTCCCGAGCGGTAGCCACGCGCGAGGCGACGACGGCGGAGCTTTCGCTCGGCGCGGCCGCGAGCTCCTCCCCGCGCACGCGCGGCATCGCGAGGACGAGGTCGAAGCGGTCGAGCAGCGCGCGCGAAAGCTTGTCGCGGTACCGCGCGAGACGCTGCGCCGAGCAGCTGCACTGCGCAGCCGGGTCGCCGCGGCCGCCGCAGGGGCAGAGGTTCATGGTCGCGACGAGCATGAACCGCGCCGGGAAGACGACTCGGCCGGCGGCGCGCGAGACCGCGACGAAGCCGTCCTCCAGTGGCTGGCGCAGCGCCTCGAGCGCCGGCCGCTGGAACTCCGCGAGCTCGTCGAGGAGGAGCACGCCGCGATGCGCGAGGCTCGCCTCGCCGGGCCGCAGGTTCGGGCCGCCGCCGACGATTGCGGCGGTCGACGCGCTGTGATGCGGCGCGCGGAAGGGCGGACTCGAGACGAGCGGTTGCTCGCGGTCGACGAGCCCTGCAACCGAGTGGATCCGCGTCACCTCGAGCGCGGCGTCCGGGTCGAGCGGCGGCAGGATCCCGGGCAGCCGGCGCGCGAGCATCGTCTTCCCCGTCCCCGGCGGGCCGCCGAGGAGGACGTTGTGCCCGCCTGCGGCCGCGAGCTCCAGCGCGCGCCGGGCCCGTTCCTGGCCGCGGACGTCGGCGAGGTCGGGCCCGGCGGTCGCGCCGTGGCCGTTCGGCACGAGCGGCTGCTCGGGATCGAGCTCCAGCTCGCTGCGCAGGTACGCGACGGCCTCGGCGAGATGCCGGATCGGGATCACCGCGACGCCTGCGAGCGCCGCCTCGCGGGCGGAGTCGGCCGGACAGAGGAGACGCTCGACGCCCAGCCGCCGCGCACCCTCGGCGACGGCGAGGACTCCGCCGACACGGCGCAGACGGCCGTCGAGTGCGAGCTCTCCCACCGCGGCGGTGCGTTCGAGCGCGCTCCGCGGCAGCTGCTGGGATGCCGCGAGGAGAGCGAGCGCGATCGGCAGGTCGAAGCCGGATCCCTCTTTGCGCAGCTCGGCGGGCGCAAGATTGACCGTGATGCGCCCCGGCGGAAAGCTCAGCTCGGCGGCGGAGATCCCGCTTCTGACCCGCTCGCGCGCTTCCTGGCAGGCCCGGTCGGCCAGGCCGACGATCGCGAAGCCGGGGATGCCGTCGCGGACGTGCGCCTCGACGTCGACGCGACGCGGCTCCAGGCCGACGAGAGCATGGGTGACCGCGCGTGCAAGCACGCATCGAGGCTAGGAACCGAGTCGTTACGGCGCTGTGCCGACTTGGTCGAGGATCACCGGCATCACAACGGTGAGCGCTTCGACGGATTCGCGACCAAACCGACACGCGATCGCGAGTCTTTCGCCGTTATCGTCTCTGTCGAGGGCGGAGGGAAGGCGACCCCACCCTTGGGTGGGGGCGTGGGAGACGGTCACGCAGGGCGAGCCACGAGCACGTCCTCGAAGTACTCGCCCGCACGCCGCCCCGTGCGCCGGTTGACGTGCCTGCGCAGCCGCGCCTCGAGCCGTAGCCCTGCACGCGCCAGGATCTCTGGATAGAGATCGCGCCGGTCGTTGACCACGACGAGAACCGGAGCGTCGGGGGGTAGCGCGGCCGACGCGCGTGCGAGCACGGCGGCAATCCCGGCGCGGTAGGCCTCGAGCGCCACGAGCGATGTTCCCGACGCGGCGGCTCCGATCTCCCGCTCCCGCCGGTCGTCGAGCCCGAGCAGCTCGTACGCGTAGCGGTGCTGCTCGTGGTAGTCGATCAGGCCCGGATAGGGCGGCGAGGTGAGGATCCCGTCGTACTGCCCGGCGAGGTCCAGCTCCCGCGCGTCTCCGTGCAGCACGGTCGCCTCCCGGTCGACGTCGCGGACGCCCGCGAACTCCTCGATCCGGGCGAGCGTGTCGACCGTGTAGCGGCGCAGGAAGCCGGCTGCCGCCTCGACGGGCCGGCACTCGCGCCGATGCTTGTGGCACCAGTACTCCTCGCGCTGCGGCTCCTTGGGCGCCTCGAGGTCGAAGTGGGCCGCCCTCCGCGCCGACCGCGCCGCGCGCGACAGGATCACACGCAGGACCTCGCGATGCCGGTATTCCGGGATCAGCTCCCGGAAGCCGAGCAGCTCCGCGACCGCCCGCGGTGCATACCACTTGCGGAGATAGCCGCTCGGGCGGGCGCCTCGCTGCGGAAGTGACTCCACGCGCATCGCCACGTCCTGCAGCTCCCCTGCCAGCTCCGCGAGGTCGTACGGAGCCGTCTTCACGCGCATCAGGAGACAGTTGAACGCCGCGATGTCCACCCCGGTCGCGTCGAGCCCGGACTCGAGCGCCTGCACCAGCGTCGTCCCCGACCCGGCGAACGGATCGAGAACGTGGTCGCTGCGCTCGAGGTAGCGGTCGAGGAGCGCCTCGACGAGCTGCGGGATGAACTTGCCGTGGTACGGGTGGAGCCGGTGGACATGCTTTGTCCGCACGCGCTCGGGCAGCTCGGCCTCCGACCACGAGAGGTCGAGGTCCAGGGTCGCGTACAGGTCGTCCTGCGTGACGGCCACGCAGGGGACTTCGGCGCCAAGCTCAGAACGCCTGCGAAACCCGCTGCACGCGGCCCTCGCGCACGGCGATCACGTCGAAGCCGACCGCGAGCCGAGCGAGCTCGGGACGGGCACCGAGCCAGGCCTCCGCCGCGCGGCGGAGCCGCCGGCGCTTCTCCGCGGTCACCATCTCGAGCGGGTCGCCGAACCTCGGGCTTCGCTTCTCCTTCACCTCGACGAAGCGAAGTGTGCGCCCGCGCCGGACGATCAGGTCGAGCTCGTTCCCGCCGGCCCAGACGTTCTCACCGAGGATCTTCCAGCCGCGCAGCCGGTACCACCGCACCGCCCGCCGCTCGGCGGACCAGCCGGAACCCGCCCTAGGCAACTGCCTCGACGTCGCTCTCGTAGCAGAGCGCCTGGAAGCTCAGGCGGTGCACCGCCGACGGCCCTCGCGCGCGGACGACTGCGGAATGGCCGGGCGTGATGTAGCCGACGTGCTGCGCGAAGCCGTAGGCGGGATAGAGCGCGTCGAGACGGCGCATGAGCCGGTCGCGCGTCACCTTCGCGACGATGGACGCGGCCGCGATCGCGGCGCTCTTCTCGTCGCCGTCGACGACTGCCGTGTGCTCCGGCGCCGTCGGGCCCAAACGGAAGCCGTCGACGAGGCACGCCTCAGCCGGCGGCGACAGCGCCTCGAGCATCGCCCGCAGGCCGGCGAGGTTGGAGCGGTGCAGCCCGTTGCGGTCGATCTCGCCGGGCGGAATGAAGCGCACGGCAACCCGCGCCGCGCAGCCGACGACGGCGCGGAAGAGATCCTCCCGGCGCTCGGGCGAGCACTGCTTCGAGTCGTTGAGGAAGCCGAGCGGCCGGACGCGATGGTCGCGCAGCGAGCCGTAGTCGAGCAGGACGCCCGCCACGACCAGCGGCCCGGCGAGCGAGCCGCGTCCCGCCTCGTCCGCGCCGGCGACGAGACGTGCGCCGAGGCGTCGATCGAAGCGCAGGAGCTTCTGGCCGGTCCGCTTCTGCACGGCGCCGACCTTACCGCCTCGGCCGGTCGCAGAGGATCGACCTGACGAACTTGCCGGGAAGTCGCTACTCGGCGGGAGCCGGCTCGGGCTCGTCCGCCGTTTCCGGCTCGGCCGCGGCCTCGGGCTCCGGCCCCTCATCGGCCGGCGCGTCCTCGGCAGGCTCGTCGGCGGGAGCTTCCTCCGCCGCCGGCTCGTCCTCGGCCGCTTCCTCGTCCACCGGCTCCGCCTCGACGGGCTCGGCCTCGGCCTGCGGCCCCTCGGCGTCCTCGGGCTCGGTCGGTGTCGGCGCCTCCTCGGTCTCCGCGAGCGACGCCTCCACCGCCGCCGGCAGCTCCGAGCCGGCCCCGTACCGCCGCTCGCGGACGCGGGCCTTCTTGCCGACGCGGCCGCGGAGGTAGTAGAGCTTCGCGCGGTTGACGTCGCCGATCGCCATGACCTCGATCTTCTCGATCTTCGGCGAGTGGAGCGGGAACGTGCGCTCGACACCGACGCCGAACGACTGCTTCCGCACGGTGAACGTCTCGCGTGCGCCGGCTCCCTGCCGCTTGAGCACGATTCCCTCGAAGACCTGCAGACGCCGGCGCGTGCCCTCGATCACCTGGAAGTGGACCCGCACCGTGTCGCCCGCCTTGAAGCGCGGCACCTTGCGCAGCTGGGCGCGCTCGAGGTCCTGGATGACGTTGCTCATGGAAAGGGCCTGACGAAGGGGCCTGGCGGCCGACGGACAAGGGTAGCGGAATCGAACTCGGCCCGAACCGTCTACCGGAAGCCGATTCGGTCGGGCGGCCAGTAGACGAAGAAGACGATCCCGATCAGCTTGCTGCGGGGCACGGAGCCCCACGTGCGCGAGTCGCAGGACTGCGAGCGGTTGTCTCCCATCATGAAGTAGCTGTTGGGAGGGACCGTCCATTTCATCCCGAAATGGCCGCTGTCGGCCAACCGTCTCTGCTTCGAGACGTACGTCTCCTTGAGCTTCTCGAACTTCTTCGCGCCGGGCCCCCGGATCAGGATGTTCCCCTCGTCGTCCTCCTTCACGGTCTCGCCCGGCAGACCGATCACGCGCTTTACGAACGTGCCGCCTTCGCCGCACTTCGCCGCGGCCGGTTTGGGCGTGTTGAAGACGACGATGTCGCCGCGCGACGGAGGGCCGAAATCGAGGCAGATCCGGCAGGCGAGCACGCGGTCGCTCGAATCGCCGAGACAGCCGCTCTGGTTCGGGCCGGGACCCTTCGCGCAATTCAGCGCGGGCTCCATTGAGGACGAGGGGATGCGGTACGGGTTGACGACCCATTGCTTGAGCGCAAGCACGATCAGGATCGCGCCGGCGATCGTCAGGATCCAATCGAGCGTGACGCGCACCCCGCGCGGGAGACTGGGAAAGAGGCGGGCGAGAGGGTCGCGGCTGCGTCGCGCGTCGTACCGGTCGGCGTGGGCTTCATCCGAGAACAGCTGCTCCCCGCGGACGTAGCCGTAGTCGTCGTAGTCCCGGTCGCCGGACCGCTCCCACTCCCTCGGGGCGCTCTCGCCGTAGTCCTGCCGCTGCCACGTCGGAGGCGGAGTGGGCCAGCCTCCCGGCGACTCCCGGTCGGGCTCGGACTCGGGCTCCGGCTCGTCGTCGAACCAACCCGGTGTGCCGCGGCGCGGGCTCGGCCCCTCCTCCGGCCAGCCGAACGGGGCCTCGCGACCGGCGTCCGCCTCGTCCTTCTCGTCCTCGTCGCCGAGCTCGGGACGGTTCCGGCCGAAGTCGTCGCTCATCTCACCTGCTCCCGCCGCCAGGCCTCGACGCGCGCATGATCGCCCGAGCGCAGCACGTCCGGCACGGACCAGCCGCGAAAATCGGCCGGCCGCGTGTAGTGCGGATACTCGAGCCCGCCGCCGAGCTCGGCCGAGAAGCTCTCGAGCTCCCCGGATCCCTCGGCGAGCGCTCCCGGCAGCCGTCGCGCCACCGCGTCGAGGACGATCATCGCCGGCAGGTCGCCGTTCGAGAGGACGTACGGCCCGACCGAGATCGCGTCCGTCGCGAGGTGCTCGACGATCCGCTCGTCGAAGCCTTCGAAGCGGGAGGAGAGCAGCGCCAGCGCCGGTAGCTCGGCGAGCTCTTCGACGACCTCCTGCGTGAGTTGCCGTCCCTTCGGCGAGAGCGCGATCACCGGCCCGGGCGGCTCAGCTCCGTAGACGGCTTCGAGCGCTGCGGCGACAACGTCCACGCGCAGCACCATTCCCGCTCCGCCGCCGTACGGCTCGTCGTCGACCTGGCCCGCTCGGAGCGGCGTCGAGTCGCGGTAGTTGAAGAGCCGCAGCTCGAGCTCTTCGCCGAGGACGCCGGCCACCGGGCGCTGCTCGGTCAGCCAGGCAAAGGCGTGGGGAACGAGGGTGAAGACGTCGATGCGCACGGGCTGGGCTATTCCGGGTCTGCGAACCCCGCGGCGACGACGATTCGTCCGCCGGCCAGATCCACCTTCCGGACGCACGCCTCGACGAGGGGCAATGACGCACCGGAGTCGAGCTCGAGCACGTCGTTCCCAGGGTACTCGAGTACCTCCCGCACCCGCCCGAGCTGCCGTCCGCTCTCCTCCTCCACGCCGAGACCGACGAGCTGGAAGACGTAGAACTCGTCCTCGCCGTCGAGCGGCGGCAGCGTCGCGCGCGCGACGGCGAGCTCGGCGCCGCGCTCCACGTGCCGGTCGAGGCGGATCACCGGCCGGCCGCCGGAGCCGCGCCGCGAGCCGACCACGGCCGCCGGCTCGCCGCCCGCATAGAGCGTCGCGCCCTCCGCGAAGACGTCCTCCCGTTCGCTTGCGCCCTCGACGAAGAAACCGCCGTCGAGCCCGTGCGGCTTGCCGACCCGTCCGATCCGGACGAACTCAGACAAGCGACTCGAAGTACTCGGACGCCTCCTGCCGCGACGGAGCGACGCGGAAGTTCTCGACGAACTGCGCCGCGTCCTCACGCTCGACGCCTTCGAAGGCGCGAATCGCCGCCGCGACGTCGAACGGCGTCCGCCGAAGCTCGACGACCGGCCCGAGCAGAGCCCGGAACGCCTTGATGTCGTCCTCGTACGGCAAGCCCACCGAGCCGGCGTTGATCCAGCGGATCCTGCCTGCGACTCTGTCCTGCTGCATGTGGGTGTGGCCGGCCACCACCGTGTCCGCCTCGACTCCCTCCAGGACCTCCGCGAGCCGCTCATCCGGTGTGAGCGGCGTGACGATGACCTCGTCGTCGTGCGGAGTCGCGTGACAGGCCAGCGTGTCTCCGAGCCCGTCGACTTCGAGCCGCTGCGTCAGCGGCAGCGACTCGCGCTCGACCTCCGCCAGCACCGCGTCGAGCGCCGGCAGGTTCGCGTGGACGCCGTAGAGCGCCGCGACTTTCACAGGCCGCGTTCGGTGAACTCTAAGACAGCCTCCTCGCGGGTCGCCTTCAGCTCGGCGCCTTCGTACGGCGTCCGCCGCGCGACGAGGTCGAGCAGCCAGTACGCGCCGGGCTCCTCCTCGTACGGCATGCCGACGCTGCCGGCGTTGACCACGCGCACGCCGGCGACCGTGCGCTCGAACTGCGTATGCGTGTGCCCGCAGACGACCGTCGGGACGTCTAGTCCCTCGAAGAGCGGTGCGATCCGCTCCTCGGGCGTCCGTTCGGTGAAGATGTCGAGGTCGTTTCGCGGCGAGGCGTGGCAGTAGAGAACGTCGCCGATGCGCTGTGTCGGCGGCAGCCCGTACAGGAACTCGATCTCCTCCTCGCTCAGCTTCGAGCGCTCTTCTTCGATGAATTCCTCCGGCACAAGCCCCACCTCGCCCGGATACAGCTCGCGGTCCGAGTTCCCGCGCAACCAGCGGACGCGGTCACCGAGCCCGCGAAGCCGCGCGAGCGTCTCGGACGGCTGGTCGCCGCCCGCGCAGATGTCGCCGCCGACGAGGATCGTCGCCTCGTCCGGCGCCTCCGCGAGCACTGCTTCGAGGGCGCCCAGATTGCCGTGGATGTCGTAGAGCGCTGCGACCGAAGACATCTCAGTCGACGATCTCGAGTTGGAGGCGGCGGCCCGCCTCGACCCCGCCGGCGCGGACGACCGTGCGCAGCGCCCGGGCGAGGCGGCCCTGGCGGCCGATCACCTTGCCGATGTCGGCCTCGGCCACGTGCAGCCGCAGGATCAGCGTCCCGTCCTCCTCCTCGACCTCCTCCACGCGCACGGCGTCGGGCTCGTCGACGAGCCGGCGCGCAAGCTCGGCGACCAGTTCGGCCACGGCGCTACTGGATTCCCTGCGCCTTGAGGAGCTTCGCCACCGACTCGGTCGGCTGTGCGCCCTTCTCGAGCCAGCCGCGCACCTTGGCTTCGTCGAGGTCGATGAGCGACGGGTCCGACTGCGGGTTGTAGCGGCCGACGATCTCGATGAACTTGCCGTCGCGCGGCGAGCGCGAATCGGCGGCGACGACGCGGTAGATCGGGTTCTTCTTGGAGCCGACCCGCGTCAGCCTGAGCTTCACTGCCATGCGGTTACCTCTTCGCTTTCTTCTTCTTCCGTTTGGACTTCGACTTGCGTGTCGCGCTCGGGCGAGGCGGGCCTTGCCCCAACTGACCTGGG
Organism: Thermoleophilia bacterium; assembly: GCA_025933895.1. Lineage (GTDB taxonomy): Bacteria > Actinomycetota > Thermoleophilia > Gaiellales > Gaiellaceae > Palsa-739. The sequence continues at coordinate 2,077 of JAICZB010000026.1, read as the reverse complement.
AGGCCGTTGCCTGGGGCGCCGGCACCGGGAATCTGCGGCATCTTGCCCGATCCGACCATCTTCATCATCTTCGCCATCTGCTTCCGGCCCTCGATCAGCTGGTTGACCTGCTCCACCGACGTGCCCGAGCCGGCGGCGATCCGCTTGCGGCGCGAGGCGTCGATGACGTGTGGGACGCGGCGCTCGTGCGGCGTCATCGAGAGGACGATCGCCTCGACCCGCTTGAGCTGGCGCTCATCCACCTGGTCGAGGCCGTCGAGCTGCTTGCCGAGGCCGGGGATCATCTTGACGACGCCCTGGAGCGGCCCCATGCGGCGCAGCATCTTGTAGCTCGAGAGGAAGTCGTCGAAGGTGAACTCGCCCTTCATCATGCGGCGCTCGAGCTCCTCCTTCTCGTCCTCCTCGATCGCCGCCTCGGCGCGCTCGATCAGCGTCAGGACGTCGCCCATGCCGAGGATGCGCGACGCCATCCGGTCGGGGTGGAACCAGTCGAGCGCGTCGAGCTTCTCGCCGAGCGAGGCGAGCTTGATCGGGCGGCCGGTGACCGCGCGGACGGAGAGGGCCGCGCCGCCGCGCGCGTCGCCGTCGAGCTTCGTGAGGACGACGCCGTCGAAGTCGATGCGCTCCTGGAACGCCTGCGCGACGTTGACGGCCTCCTGGCCGGTCATCGCGTCGAGGACGAGGAGGACGTTTGTCGGCTTCGCCTCGCGGCGCACGGCGGCGAGCTCCTCCATCAGGGCCTCGTCGACGTGGAGGCGGCCGGCGGTGTCGAGGATCACGACGTCGCGCGCGTCGCCCCTGGCGCGCTCGATCCCGTCGTGGACCGCCTTCACCGGGTCGGCGCGCTCGTCGGCGTAGACCGGCACTCCGACCTGCTCGCCGAGCTGGACGAGCTGGTCGATCGCGGCCGGCCGCTGGAGGTCGGCGGCCACGAGCGCCGGCTTGCGGCCCTCCTTCTCGAGCAGCAGCGCGAGCTTGCCCGCGGCGGTCGTCTTGCCCGAGCCCTGGAGACCCGCGAGGAGGATCGTCGTCGGCGGCCGCTGCGAGAAGGCGAGACGCGAGTCCGAGGAGCCGAGGAGCTCGGTCAGCTCCTCGTGCACGATCTTCACGACCTGCTGGCCTGGAGTGAGGCTCTTGCGCACGTCCTCGCCGAGCGCGCGCTCGCGTACCTGCGCGACGAACTCCCTGACGACGCCGAAGTTGACATCGGCCTCGAGCAGCGCGAGGCGTACCTCGCGCATGGCGCGGTTGATCGCCTCCTCGTCGAGGACGCCGCGCCCGCGGAGGTCGCCGAGAGCACTCTGGAGCTTGTCGCTGAGCGCGTCGAACATCGGCCGCAGGGTACCGGCGCTCCGAGCTACACACTCCCGTCACGTCTCTACCGCGGTGACGATCATGCTCATGCAGCGCCACCGGAAACCGGAGAGCGACCGCGAGGGCAGCTACGGCCTCGCTGTCCCGCGCGTCCTGGCGAAGAGCGGCAGCTACCCGGCCGCCCACCACTCGCTCAGGCTCTAAGCGCTGTCAGGGGCCGACGAGCCGGATGCTCCGAGCAAGTCCCTCGTCGAGCTCGAGGGTCGGATGGATCCCTGTCACGTCGTGGAAGCCGACGCCGTAAGTGTGCTTGCCAAGGGTCCAGATGAGCACCACATGATGAACGAATGTGCTGCCGTCATTGGTGTTCGGCGGGACGAAGACCACACGCATCCGCCGGCCGTTGATGGTGACCCAGCCGAGCGGTTCGATCCGTGCCTTCGGATACCAGGCCGGGCCATTGACGACCCTGGCGTCGTTACGGAGCGGCTTTGGCGACGCGGTGATCACGAGGTGCTCGTTCGGCGTGGCGCTCGATCCTACGACCCAGCCGCGCCAGCCGCGATGGGTATTCGGACACTTCCGGCCCGGCCCGATGATTTCGATGGGGCAGCCCGGCCGTCCGCCGAATGCCGTGAGTCCAGGTGGAACACGTGTCGGACAGGGAACGCGATAGCCGACGGCGCGCGCTGTCGCGTGGCAGGCAGCGATCAAGCTCCTCGATGCCTGGACGAAGCCAGCTCCCCCAGTTGACTCCCGTGTT
>JAICZB010000188.1 GCA_025933895.1 Thermoleophilia bacterium | reverse complement strand
GGCCGAGGGCCGGGTCGTGCAGCGAAACCGTCGCGTCGTCTTCTGCGCCGCGGAGCTGTTCCAGGACGACCAGCTGATCGCGAGCGCCCGCTGCACCCAGATCGTGCGCCGCGACCCGAGCGCCTAGGCCCTCCCGCGCAGGTTCAGGCGGGAGGGCGCTCGCACAAGGCGAAGATCATGTGACTGCCGTTGAGGCAGTCACGTGCTCGGGCGGTGGAGGCTGCGGGCGATCGTGAGGAGAGCGTGCTCGCCCTTGGCGGTGGTGATCGTGACGTAGAGCCCCTCCGCCTTCAGCTTTCCGGTCCAGATCGCGTGAGTACTGTTGCGCAGCTTGGGATGCGCGACGCTTTGGCTGCTGGTGGTCTCCTCGCTGGTTTCGATCTGGATCGCGTGGGCGGGGATCTGGCTCCAGGCGTGCGGATCGTCGGGGCGTGGTAGCTCGTCGATCGTCGTCGAGAGCGCCGATGCCCCGCCGAATTGATAGGCCCCGTAGACGAGCTCGATTCCCTTGATCGATGTGTGCTTACCAGCGTTGTTCGAGGTGGCCGTCAACGGGGTCGCCGCTCGGAGCTTCAGACCGGCCACGGTGGTTCCGGCCGTCAGCCAGGGCGCACGGACCAGCGTCGATGGAGGCTGGTTGGGATTGACGGGGCCTGTCGAAGTGCCTCCGCTACTGCTGCTGCCGGCGAAGAGGCTCGGCCCGCGGCGCTTGAACTCGGCCGGACGAAACGGAATCGTCCTCGCGAGCAAGACACGCTGGTCCAGGTGCCTCCCATTCACCGAAGTGCGAAAGACGATCGGCTTGTACGTGTGCGCATCGACGGCCACCTCCGTGGTCGGCCGTTCCTTGCGCGGGAGCCGCTGATCCTGAGTCGTCGGCTCGAAGCGGAGCCAGTAAACGGAGTGGCCCTCGATCGTTCCGCGGCCCGCGACCGCCGCCGCCCCACTCGCAAGCGCCGCGCGGTAGCCCGTCCAGAGAGCGGCGAACGCGGGGCCGAGGGTACCGGCCTTCGCACCACTCTTCGCATCGGCGGGCCAGAGCAGATCGCCGAGCACGCGCCCGTTCTCGCTCACGACGAGATGAAAACGGTTACCCCGCTGGTCGACCCATAGCTCGTCACGAATGAACGGCGCAGTGCGCCTACCGGTCTTCAGATCCACGTAGACGATGCCAGAGGGCGTCTCGGTGACGAGGTGCAGTATCCGGCCGGTCCCGATGGCTGCGAGCGCGCGACCGATGATCGCGGGCTGGCCCTGCGGGGCCGCGAGCACGCCGGTCAACACCGCCGCGGCCGCCGCGAGGACCAGCGCCGACCTGACGACAATCCGCCGCCGCCGTCTCGGCTGGGCAGACCCCTGTTGGGTCGCTGACACCGCGTCCGCAATCGCCAGCAACTCCGGCTTGTCTTGGAGCAGTTCGATGACTTCGGCATCGCGGAGCGTCATGGCCGCAACCCCTCCTCTTCCAGATCGGTGCGCAGCGTCTCCACCGCGCGCACGAAACGCATCTTTGCCGCCTCCGTGCTGATTCCCAGCCTCTCGCCGATCTCGGCGAACCTCGCCCCACGCAACAGCTTCAACACCACAACCTCACGCTGACCCGGGGCAAGCCTCTCGATCGCCGCGCGAAGCGAAACAGCAAGATCGGCGCCGTAATCCGCACTATCCGACCTCTCTCCGCGCACCAGCTGAAGACCGCCCACCCGCCTCGCGAGCGCCGCCCGTCGAGCGTCATCCGCGAATCGCCGCTGTGCAACCGTGTACAGCCAGGCCAACTGCGGCGACGAGGACTCTCCCAACCCAGCTACCGCATCCGCGAACACCTGCTGAGTCAACTCCTCGGCACGATGATGGTCGCGCGTCCGACGTCGTACGTACCGATACACATGCTCGTAGTGACGACGAAACGCGCCCTCGGCAACCTCACTCACACCCGGCTTCTCGAACAACCCGCAAGAAAGTAACGCCGGCGCAGGCGCGCCGTCGCCCGGACTCTGGTCGGAGGGTCTGCTCGCTACTTCCCGACGATGCGCGTGGACTTCGAGGTCGAGGTGGCGTGTCCGGCGCCGTTCCAGGCGGCGACCCGCACGCGTAGGCGGTGCCCCACGTCCTTGGCCGTCAGCTTGTAGTCCCACTCCGTCCCGACGTTGACCCGTAAGCACGAGCCGCTCGCGCAGCGCATTCGCTTACCCGTGATCCGGACGCATGCGTTCCCCTTGGCCGAGCAGCGCAGCCACCGGATGGAGAACGTGTCGGGCGAGTGGGTCCACCGGTCGGCTGCTTCGTAGACGCGCCGGCCGACCTTCTGCGGGCCCTTGATCGAGGGCCTGTGCATCGGCCCTGGGCGCTTGGCCGCGACCGGCCCGAGGCCGTTGGAGAAGGCCGCTGCCGACCCGGCAGCGTTGGTGGCCGTCACGCGGGCCTCGAGAACCTGGCCGACGTCGGCGGCGACGACCGTGTAGGTCGCCGCCGACGCGCCCGGGATGTCCGTGCACGCCGCGAAATGTGGGTCGCAGCGCAGCCACTGGTACGTGAACATGGCAGTCGTGCTCCAGCTCCCTCTGTCGGCAGTGAGCTGCTTCCCCACCCCGGGTGACCCGCTTGCGATGGGCGGAACCGTCGAAACGGGAGGGCCGGTGTCGCCGCTCGCAGTCGTCGCCCCGAGCGCGAGCACAGCCAGCACGGCGACAAGAACAACCTGTACGACAAGCATGCGGCTCCGCCTAGCCACGATGCTGCACGTCCCCTGAACGGAGGATTCCCGAACCCTGGCTAGAGCAGATACTCCCAGCCGGGCTGCCACGTGAGCGGGGCTCCGACGAGGTGCTCGAGCTCGCGGTCGTTTCCGACGACCTCGAGGCCGAGCCACGTCGCGCTGTGGCCGATCACGAGGACCCGCTCGCCGTTTCGCTCTCGCCGCAGCTCCTCGAAGAAGCCCGCGACGCGCTGCGCCGCCTGACGCCAGCTCTCTCCTCCGGGATACGGGAAGTCGATGTGCGCGGCGCGGTCGTTCAGCGGCTCCGGGGTTCCGTTCAGCTCGCCGTAGTTGCACTCGCGAAGGCGCCCGTCTGCGACGATCGGCAGCGACGAGCCGCCGAAGGCGATCTTGGCCGTCTCGACCGCGCGCCCGAGATCGGAGGTGAAGACGACCGAGAGCCCGTCGTCTCGCCGCCGTTCACCGAGCTCGCGTGCGTGCTCCCGACCCGTCGCCGAAAGCCGCCCGGGCAACCAGCCGGTCGCGATCCCGTTCTCGTTGTCCTCGCTCGTGGAGCGCGTCTCGAAGACGACCTCGACGCTCACTGCCAGCCGAGCCGCCGCTCGATGCTCGCCTTCGCCTCGGGCCAGTCGTCGTCGATCACCGCGTACCAGGCCGAGTCGCGCCGTTGGCCGCCGCGCACGAGCTGGTGCTTGCGGGCAACTCCTTCGAACGTCGCGCCGACCTTCTCGAGCGCCGGACGCGAGCGCTCGTTCGCGGCGTCCGTCTTGAACTCGACGCGGAGGTAGCCCTCGTCCTCGAACGCGTGCCGCATCAGGAGGTACTTCGCCTCGGTGTTCGCGTCCGTTCCCCAGGCCCGCGGATGAAGCCACGTGTTCCCGATCTCCACGACGCGGTCCTCCGGCCGGTCGTTGAGGAAGCTCGTGTGCCCGACCAGCTCGTCGTCGAGGTAGTGCAGGAAGCCCATGTCCACCGACTCGAAGAAGCGGCGGAACTCGTCGCGCCCGTAGCCGTTGAAGCGCATCCAGCGCCACGTGCGCGGATCCTGGGCGACCGCCCAGAGCGCCTCCTCGTGCCGCAGCTCGAGCGGCTCGAGCCGGACGCGCCGGCCCTCGAGGACTACGTGAAGCGCCAGCCGTCCCCCTCGGCGAACGAGCGCAGGATGCGCCGGGCGACGACGGCCTTGTGCACCTCGTCGGGCCCGTCGTACACCCGCCCGCTGCGCGCCATCCGCCACATCAGCGCGAGTGGCGTGTCGTCGGTGAGTCCGAGGCCGCCGTGCACCTGGATGGCGCGATCGAGCACCTCGCCGAGCACGCGAGCCGCGAAGAACTTGATCAGCGAGATCTCGACGCGCGCCTCGTCGCCCTCGTCGAGACGGTGCGCGGCCTGCAGCGTCATCAGCCGGCACGCCTGGATGTCGGCGGCCGACTCCGCGATCCAGTTCTGGATCGTCTGCTTCTCGGCGAGCGGGCCGCCGAACGCCTCGCGCTCGAGCGCCCGCGCACACATCAGCTCGAAGGCGCGCTGCATCTGGCCGAGCCAGCGCATGACGTGGTGGATGCGGCCCGGCCCGAGCCGTTTCTGGGCGATCCGGAAGCCGTCTCCGGGCTCGCCGAGCGTGTTGGCGAGCGGCACGCGGACTCCGGTGAAGCGCGTCTCGCAGTGCGTCCCCCAGCCGCGGCCCTCGTGGCCCATCACCGGGATCCGGCGCACGAGCTCGTAGCCCGGCGTGTCGGTCGGGACGAGGATCATCGAGGCGCGCCGATGCGGCTCTGCCTCCGGCTCGGTCACGACCATGACCACGCCGAACGCCGCGCCGTCGGCGCCCGACGAGAACCACTTGTGCGCATCGATCACCCACTCGTCGCCGTCCCGCTCGGCGCGGCCGCGGAGGAGCGTCGGGTCGGAACCGGCCACCTCCGGCTCGGTCATGCCGAAAAAGGATCGCACCTCGCCGGCGACGAGCGGCCGGAGGAACCGCTCCTTCTGCTCGTCGGTGCCGTAGAGGTGGAGGATCTCGCCATTGCCGGCGTCCGGTGCCTGGCAGCCGAGGATCAGCTGCGCGACGTAGCTGCGGCCGATCTCCTCGTTGAGATCCGCGTACTCGAGGAAGCCGCTCCCCGAGCCGCCGGCCTCGGGCGGCAAATGCGGCGCCCAGAGGCCCGCGTCCTTCGCCTTCTGCTGCAGCCCGCGCACGAGCGCGTCCGCCGCGTCGTCCTCGCGCGTGAGCGCAGGTTCGTTCGGAAAGACGTGCTCCTCCATGAACGCGCGTACGCGCTCGCGCCGGTCGGTCACAGCGGCGATGATCGCAGACATGCGCGAGGCGCTCCACGCCGTGCTCGGGCCGATCTCCGAGCCCGTGCTGCTCGCCGGCGGTGCGTCGAAGGAGGCCTGGGCGGTCGACGCCGGCGGGGAGCGGCTGCTCGTGCGCCGCGCCGCAGGCGGCGTCATCCACCGGCACACGCTCTCGCTGCAGCACGAGTTCGATGTGCTCCGCGTCGCGCACGAGGCGGGCGTG
>JAICZB010000156.1 GCA_025933895.1 Thermoleophilia bacterium | reverse complement strand
GTGCGGCCGGTGTAGTAGAGGATCCGCTCGGTCGTCGTCGTCTTGCCCGCGTCGATGTGGGCCATGATCCCGATGTTCCGGACGCGGTCGAGCGCGACGGCCTGTTCTGTCATCTTGGTGCTCAAGTGTTCCTTCCTGCTCCGTCCTACCAGCGATAGTGCGCGAAGGCCTTGTTGGCCTGCGCCATCCGGTAGACGTCGTCCTTTCGCTTGAACGCGCCGCCCTGCTGGTTCAGCGCGTCGAGAATCTCGTTGGCGAGCTTGTCCCCCATGCCCTTCTCGCGGCGCTCGCGCGCATACGTCACGAGCCAGCGCACCGCGAGGGTGCGGGCGCGCCGCTGCGGCACCTCGACCGGCACCTGGTAGTTCGCGCCGCCGACCCGGCGGCTGCGCACCTCGAGCACCGGCGTGACCGTCTTCACGGCCTGCTCGAGCACCTCGACCGGCGGGCGGCCGGTCTTCGTCCCGACGGTCTCGAGTGCGCCGTAGACGATGTGCTCGGCGATCGACTTCTTGCCGTCGAGCATCACCTTGTTGATCACCTGCGTGACGAGCGGCGAGCCGTACACGGCGTCGGGCTCGACCGCACGGACCTGGACTTCGGCACGACGCGGCATCACGAGCCTCGCTTCGCGCCGTACTTGGAGCGGCCTTGCTTCCGGTCCGAGACGCCGCCCGTGTCGAGCGCGGCGCGGATGATCTTGTAGCGGTAGCCGGGCAGGTCCTTGGTCGAGCCGCCTCGCACGAGCACCACGGAGTGCTCCTGGAGGTTGTGGCCCTCGCCCGGGATGTAGGCGCCGACCTCCGCCCCGTTCGTGAGGCGGACGCGTGCGACCTTGCGCAGCGCAGAGTTCGGCTTCCGCGGCGTCTGTGTCATCACGCGCGTGCATACGCCGCGCTTCTGCGGCGCGCCGGCGAGCGCGGGTGTCTTCGTCTTTGCCTTCGAGACCTTCCGGCCCTTGCGCACGAGTTGATTGACGGTCGGCAAATGAGTCCTTTCGTGAAGAGACGGTCGGCTGGGGCCCAAGACGCCCCGGCCAACCGGCCTGCGGCATGGTAGCGAACACGGGTGGACCCCGCCAATCGGCCAGAAACCCGCCAAATCGGCTAGTGCCGCGATCGCGGCCCGAACCTAGAGTTTGCGCCCCGAAAACCTCGGAATTTGCGGCTTCTTGGAATGCACTGGCTAACCATAGGTCTCGCTGTCGCGCTCGGCGTCTGCGCCGTCGTGGCGCTCGAGCTCGTCCGCCGGCTGCGCCGCCGGACGTCTCGCGACGTCGAGGCCCAGGTGGCGGCGACGGTGGAGACGCTCGAGACGCGGCTCGACGAGCTCGCGCAGGAGCTCGGGAGCGCCGTCAGGCGCGCCGAGGAGGAGGCGCAGCGAAGCCGGTTCCTCGGCCAGATCGCCACCACGATCGACCTCGACGACGCGATCGGCTCGACGCTGCAAGCCGCGACCGCCCTCCCGAAGGTCGACGCGGCCGTGGTCGAGCTCGACCCGGACGGCGACGGCGACGAGCGGCTGCTCGGATCGATCGGCCTCGAGCGCGAGGACGGCGAGGAGGAAGGCATCAGGATCTTCAGCGGGCCGCCTGACCAGCGCGAGGCGCGTGCGGTCGAGCTCTCGTACCTCTATGCGGAAGAGCAGGACGCCGGCGCGGTGCACGAAGCGCTCGGCGTCCCACTCGCCGGGCGCAGCGGGAGGATCGGCTGGCTCGGCGTCTTCTCGCGGGACCCGGACGCGCGGTTCGGCGCCGAGGACGTCCGGCGGCTGGAAGAGCTCGCCGAGCGGGTCGCTCCGGCGATCGAGAACGCACGCCGGTTCCGGGAGGCACGCCTGCTCGCGGACCTCGACTCGCTGACCGGCCTGCACAACCGCCGCTACTTCCACGAGACGCTCGCCCGCGAGGTCGACCGCGCGCAGCGATACCAGCGCCGGCTCTCGCTCGTGATCGTCGACGTCGACGGCTTCAAGGAGATCAACGACCGGATCGGCCACCTCGCCGGCGACGCGGTGCTCGCCGAGATCGCCGACCGCATCCGGCAGGTCGTGCGCTCGGCCGACATCCCGTGCCGGGTCGGCGGCGACGAGTTCGCCGTGATCGTGCCGGAGGTCGAGGTCGGCCAGGCCCGGCAGCTCGTCGGCCGGATCCAGCGGGCTGTCTCGGCCCAGCCGATCGCGCGCGCCGGTCGCGTCCGCGTCTCGGCCGGCGTCTCCGATCTGCAGCCGAACGACAACCCCACGAGCCTGTTCGAGCGCGGCGACGAGTCGCTCTACGCCGCGAAGCACACCGCCCACAACGGCGGGCTCGCCGCCGCCGAATAGCGAACGCTCCGTGCCGTCTTGCCTTGGTGTTTCGGGGAGCGTCGTCCCCGTTGTGCGCTCGCGCGCGGCAGAGGCCGGCCGCGAGCGCGGTCCGGCCTCATCCGAGTTCGGACGGGGCTAACCGACGTCGTCGGGGCCGAACTCGCGGACCACGCGGGCCGGCACACCGGCGACCATCGTGTACGCCGGAACGTCCGACGTGACGACGCTGCCGGCGCCGACGATCGCGAACTCGCCCACCGTGACGCCCGCGAGGATCGTGCTGCGCAGGCCGAGATAGGCGCCGCGCCGGATCGTCGTGCGCAGGTCGGACCGCGTCGCCTCGTCGCCGAGCAGCCCGTGGAAGTGGCGCGGGTAATACGTGTGGCCGAGGATCGTCGTCTGGGCGATCACGGTCACGTCGTCCTCCAGCGTCACCGAGGACGGGACGGCGTCGTCGATGAACACCTCCGTACCGATGAAGACGCGCCGGCCGACGTGGACGCCGCGCCGCCGGTGGAGCGATGCCCGGGCGGCCGGGGGGAGCGGCGCGTAGCGCGCGATCACGTGCAGCCAGCGCTTGCCGACCGCGCCGACGACTCGCACGCCCTGCGTCTCAGGGCCGACCGGGATGTTGCCCCAGAGCTTCTCGAGCACGCCGCAAGGCTATGCCCTGAGGAAGTCGTCCTACTGGATGCGCAGGAACGGCAGGTACTGCGTGAGATCGATCGCGGCCGGTTGCGGAAGCTGGTCGCGGAGGCAGATCGTGCTGTCGAGGGCACGGTTCTGCTGCGCGATCGTCCAGCGCTCGAAGGACTGGGCCCGCTCGAAGCCGCGCAGCGCGTTGACGATCGCCGACCGGACCGCGGAGAGCGGCAGCGCACCGAGCGGCTCCGCCGGGCCGAGCGGCCGGACGGAGAACCTCCCGAGCAGGGTCGAGAGGCGGGACTTTTTCCCGGCCGGCAGCGAGAACAGCCGCTCCGGCGCCGATTCGGCGAGCGCGTATCCCGTTCGCGCCGAGAGCCACGGCGGCGCCGGCGAGACGTGCACACGCCGGACGAGCAGGTTCGGGTAGGAGGAGTAGAACGTCGCCACCTCGCTCCCCGTCGGCTTCGGGGCGTACCTTGGCCGCTCGAGCCGTGCCCGCCGCACTTCGTCGGCGAGCACCGCGCGGGCGAGGCCCAGCGTCGCGTGCGCCGCCCTGAGCGCCGCGAGGTACGCGCCGCGGCTGCGGTGGAACGAGTCCCGGACGACCTGACGTTCGGCGGCGAGCACCGCACGCCGTGACACGGAGCGCTCCGACGCCTCGACGATCCGCTCGAAGAGCGCGCTGACCGCGGCGCTGCGGTCGCCCGTCAGCGCCTGGAGCGAGCCGACCGAGCGGGCGCCGATCCCACCGATTCCCACGGCGCGGCAGACCGTGCCGCGGCCGAGGTCGATCTGGCCCGCGCTGAGGGAGCGATCGAAACGCTTGCCGAGCTTGCGAGGCGCGTTGCAGAGTCTCCGCGTTCGCGCCCAGAGCCAGACGCAGGCCGCATTCGGCTTGTCCGGATCGACCTCCCTGCGGCTCCACTCCTGCCAGCCCCATGAGAAGACCGAGCCGAGGTCGAGCTCCCTGGCGACCTCCTTCACCGACAGCGCCTCCCACTTCACGACCTGGTACCAGGCCGAGGAAGGCTCGAGCCCGTTGCGGCCTCCGACGCCTCTGTGGCTCAGGAAGCTGAGCATGAGACCGACCCGGTTCGCCGGGATCCCGATCGAGGTGAGCGCCGTGGCGGCGTTCCGATAGCTCTGCCGGAGGTACCGGTTGCCGAGGATCGATCCGAGCGGCCAGATGTTCGTCGCGGGCAGGTACACCTCCCTGACGATGTCTGCGACCTTGGCCACCGAGCGCCACCAGTCGATCGCCTCGCTCGAGCCCGCATACGGCGACTTGTTGATGAGGAGCACCGGGTGGGCGCCCTTCGCCGCCAGGTCCTGGAGGAACGCGAGCACGTTCGCGCGGTACTGCGCGGTCGAGGCGGTCCACGGAGTCGCAGTCGCCGAGCCGAAGAGCTCGTTCTCGACCATGAGCGGCGTCGCGCAGCCGGTCCGCGCGACGGCCCTGCCGTACTCGTCCGCGGCGACGGCCTCGATGGTCGACGGATCCGCGGGCGCGTTCGGCGCGCCGACCCTCTTGTTCATCTTCAGGTCGAAGGCGTAGGTCGCCGCGCCGCGGCTCCGCGCAGCCTGGGGATAGCCGATGACGGGAGAGTGGGTCGTGACGGCGAGCAGCGTCCCCGGCCGGGCGAGGATCGGCAGCAGCGACGGCCAGCCGAACTCGGCCCAGACGGTGCGCTGCGGCCTGATGCCGCACTGCCCGGCGAAAACCGGGTCGGAAGCTGCGCGGCCGGCCGCGAGCAGGCAGACCGACACTGCGGCCACCGAGACGATTAGGAAGACCCTCTTCACGAACCGCCTCTTGTCTACCAAAGAGGGCGGCTCGACGCCGCCCCCTTTGCGAGCCGCTTACGCCTCGGCTACTCGTCGAGCGGAGTCTCGACCTCGGGCACTTCCTCGGCCTCGAGCTCTGAGCGCGGCTCGCCGTCGCCGCTCGTCTCGGGCTCGCCGCCGAAGTCGAGGCCGAGCCCGGCGAGGGCATCGGAGCCGTCGGTGCCGATCTCCTCGAGCGCCGCGAGGAGCTGCTCCTCGGTCTGAGGCCGAGCGAGCGCGCTCGCCGGCACCTTGTCCGAGGGGCCGATGTCGATCGTCCGGTACCGCTTCAGGCCGGTCGCCGCCGGGATCAGCTTCCCGATGATGACGTTCTCCTTCAGCCCGAGCAGCCGGTCGACCTTGCCCTCGATGGCGGCGTCGGTAAGCACCTTCGTCGTTTCCTGGAACGATGCGGCCGAGAGGAAGGACTCCGTCGCGAGCGAGGCCTTCGTGATCCCGAGGATCAGCGGCTCCGAGGACGCCTGCTCCTTCTTCTCCTTCTTGACGCGTGCGTTCTCGCGCTCGAGGACGATCTTGTCCACGAGCTGGCCCGGCAGGAGCTCCGCGTCGCCGTTGTGCTCGATCCGGACCTTCTTCAGCATCTGCCGGACGATGAGCTCGATGTGCTTGTCGTGGATCTCGACGCCCTGCGACTTGTAGACCTTCTGCACCTCGCCGACGAGGTACAGCTCGGTCTCGGTGTAGCCCTTCAGCCGGAGGAGGTCGGACGGATTGAGCGACCCTTCGTGCAGCGGGTCGCCGGCCTCGACGTGCTCGCCCTGCGCCACGCTGAGCCGCGTCCGGCGCGGAACGAGGATCGAGTACTCGTCGTCCTCGTTGCCGCTGTCGGGGACGATCGTGATCCGCAGCTGCCGCTCCGTCTCCTCTAGCGCGACGGTGCCCGCCACCTCGGCGAGCGCCGCGGCACCCTTCGGGTTGCGCGCCTCGAAGATCTCGACGACGCGCGGCAGACCGTGCGTGATGTCGGCGCCGGCGATACCGCCCGTGTGGAACGTCCGCATCGTCAGCTGCGTGCCCGGCTCGCCGATCGACTGTGCAGCGATGATCCCGACCGCGTCGCCGATCTCCGACAGCTCGCCCGTCGCGAGGAACGTGCCGTAGCACTGGCGGCACACGCCGGTCTCGGCCTTGCACTTCAGGACCGACCGCACCGGGACCGAGAAGTCCTCGGCGAGGTCGTCGCCGAGTTCCTCGACGATCTCCCGCAGCCGGGGCATCGTGATCTCCTCGCCCTTCGAGGCGACCACCGTCTTGCCCGGCTTGCCGGAGGCGAGCGGCTTGTGGACGTCCTCCGCGATGATCCGCCCCGCGACGGACTTGTTCAGCCCGTCCGGCAGGAAGAGGGGCAGCTCGACGAACTCCTTCGTCTTGCAGTTCTCCTCGCGGATGATCACGTCCTGCGAGACGTCGACGAGACGCCGCGTCAGGTAGCCCGAGTCGGC
>JAICZB010000072.1 GCA_025933895.1 Thermoleophilia bacterium | reverse complement strand
TCGATGACGATCAACGCGCCCGCGTCGCTCCTGCTCCCTCTCTACGAGCTCGTCGCCGAGGAGAACGGTGCCCCGCCCGACGCGCTTCGCGGCACCGTGCAGAACGACATCCTCAAGGAGTACATCGCGCGCGGGAACTACATCTTCCCGCCGCGCCCCTCGATGCGGCTGACGACCGACCTGTTCGCGTACTGCGCCGAGCGGATCCCGCGCTGGAACACGATCTCGATCAGCGGCTACCACATCCGCGAGGCCGGCTCGACCGCGGTGCAGGAGCTCGCCTTCACGCTCGGCAACGGGATCGCGTACTGCGACGCGGCGGTCGCTGCGGGCCTGTCGCCGGACGACTTCGGGGCGCGTCTCTCCTTCTTCTTCAACGCGCACAACGACTTCTTCCAGGAGGTGGCGAAGTTCCGCGCGGCCCGCCGCCTATGGGCGCGGATCATGCGCGATCGCTTCGGCGCGACGAACCCACGTGCGCTCGCCCTCCGCTTCCACGCCCAGACGGGCGGCTCGACGCTCACGGCGCAGCAGCCGGAGAACAACATCGTCCGCGTCGCGATCCAGGCGTTGTCGGCGGTCGCGGGCGGAGCGCAGAGCCTGCACACGAACGGCTACGACGAGGCGCTCGCGCTGCCGACCGAGCGCGCGGCGCGCATCGCGCTGCGCACGCAGCAGATCCTCGCCGCGGAGGGGGGCACGACCGAGACCGCGGATCCGCTCGGCGGCTCCTACTACGTCGAGGCGCTGACCGACGAGCTCGAGGCGCGCGCCTGGGAGCTGATCGAGCGGGTGGACGGGGCGGGCGGAGCGGTCGCGGCCGTCGAGTCGGGCTTCGTGCAGGAGGAGATCGAGCGGGCCGCGTTCGAGTTCCAGCAGCAGGTCGAGGCCGGCGAGCGCGTCATCGTCGGTGTGAACGCGTTCTCCGACGCCTCCGACGAGCGCATCGAGTTGCTGCGCATCGACCCGGAGGCGGAGCGGCGCCAGCTCGAGCGGACGGCACGCGTCCGGTCTGAGCGGAACGCCGAGGAGGCGGCTGCCGCGATCTCGGCCGTGCGCGAGACGGCCCGCGGAGACTCGAACATGCTCCCGCCGATACGCGAGGCGCTACGCGCGCGCTGCACCGTCGGCGAGATCTGCGAGACGTTGCGGGAGGAGTGGGGGATGTACGACGCGCTGCGGGCGCGCGCCTAGTCGCTCCACCAGCCGGGCACGATCTCACCGTCGTTCTCCTCGGCGATCGGCGCTCCGAACGCGATGAACGTGATCCCGTCCGGTCCGCCCTCGAAGTTGCGCATCGTGTTCGGGCCGACGCGCACGATGTCCCAGGTGCGGAGTTCGTGCACCTCGTCGTCGATCTTCACCCGGCCGGAGCCCTCGGCCACCACGTAGAGCTCTTCCTGCTCCGAGTGGGTGTGCCCGAACGGCGTGCGGACGCCGGGCGGCAGCTTCTCGACCCCGACGCCTCCGATGGTGCAGCCGAGCTGCCGTTTCGGGAAGCGGACGTCCATCCCCTCGGGCATCTGGAACTTCGGGGCGACGTTCTCGACGTCGCCGAGGTTGACGATCGTGTAATCGCTCATGCTCCGGAGGCTACGCCTTCGAGCAACTCGTCGAGTGTGAGGGCCTCCTCGGCGCGGAGCTCCCGGACGCGTTCGGTACCGAGCACGGCGGCGGTGTAATCCGCGACCCGTTCGCGCGCCTGTGCTTCGTCCGGACTGACGCTCACGCCGATCTCGGAGAAGAGTCTGTCGGAGGCGCCCGCCAGGACGGCTGCGCGCTCGGCGTCCTCGTCGATCATGGCCGCTTCCGCAAACCCACCGAGGCAGTACGCGATCACCTCGCGATATCCGAGCCGCCGTGCGATCGCGAGGCTTTCCCGCAGCGCCTCCAGCCCCTGCTCGGTGTGACCGAGCACGAGCTCGGACCGCGCGAGGTTGTGGAGATTGACCGCGACTCCGTCTTCGTCCTTCGCGGCGCGGCCCGCGTCGATCGCCTCCGCGTAGTAGCGGACCGCAGTTGTCGGGTCGCCACGCATGTGCGCGATCGTGCCGAGGTTGCCGAGGGACGCGGCGAGGCGGCTCTGCTTCCCCTGCCGGCGGAAGAGCGACACCGCCTCTTCGTAGAGCGCAGTCGCACGGTCGAGCTCCAGTCTCCCGATTGCCACGCCGCCGAGCTCGGCAGTCGCCCGGGCCATGCCTTCCTCGTCGCCGAGCTCCCGGTAGAGATCGAGACTCTCCTGCATGAGTGCGTCCGCCAGCTCGTTGTCTCCCTGCCGGAACGGGAAGATGGCGCCATGCACCAGGGCGAGAGCGCGCAGCTCCTTCGGCGCGCCGACCGTCCGGGCGAAGATCCCGTCGAAGACGCGGCGTCCCTCGCTGAGGTGGCCCTTCAGGACCCAGTACCACCGCGCCGCCACGGCGAGCCGGACCTCCAGCTCGATCTCGCCCGCTGCGGCGGCCCAGGCCAGGGCGGCCCGAAGGTTGTCGTGATCGTGGTCGAGAACCGGGAAGAGCGTGTCTTGCGGATCCCCGCCGGCATGCCACGCCTCGAACGCGGCCTCCATCTGTGCGAGGAGGTGCTCGCAGTGCCGGCGCCGCAGAGCCTCCGCCTCGCCTGAGGCCTCGAGCAACTCGCCGGCGTATTCGCGGATCGTCTCGAGCAGCACGAAGCGCGGCTCGCCGGTGGGCCGGCGCAGAGGACGGACGAGGCTCTCGTCGACGAGGGACGCGAGCGTCTCGAAGACGTCGAGGCCGTTTCCTCCGCACACCGCCTCGGCTGCGTCGAGCGTCCAGCCGCCGGCAAAGACGGCGAGCCGGGCGAAGAGCTTGCTCTCGTCCTCGCTGAGCAGGCCGTGGCTCCACTCGAGCGTCGCGCGCAGCGTCCGCTGGCGGCTCGGCAGGTCCTGGGCGCCGCCGACGAGCAGGTCGAGCGCGCGGTCGAGTCGGCGACTCATCGCCTCCGGCGGCAGGAGCTTCGACCGGGCAGCGGCGAGCTCGATCGCGAGCGGCAGGCCGTCGAGCCTCGCGCACACGTCGACGACCGCGGCGACGTTGTTCTCGTCGAGCTGAAACTCCGGGTCGACGGCGCCCGCGCGCGCCGAGAAGAGGCGCACGGCGTCGTTCGCGGCGAGCTGCTCGAAGCTCGCGCCCGCAGCCGAGTCCGGGAGCTCGAGCGGAGGGACCGGGTACTCGTGCTCACCCGCGAGGCGGAGCGGCGTGCGACTCGTCGCGAGCACGAGCAGGCGTGGCGCCCCCGACAGGAGCCGGGAGACGAGCCCGACGTCCGGAACGAGCTGTTCGAGGTTGTCCAGCAACAGCACCATGCTGCGATCTCGGAGGTGAGCGGCGAGCACGTCCTCCACGCCCTCTGTGCTTTCGCTCGCACCGAGCGCCTGCGCGAGGGCCGATCCGAGCAGTGCCGGATCGTGGACGGGAGCGAGGTCGACGAACACCGCGCCGTCATGCAGCTCCGGCCCGAGCTCGGCTGCAGCCGCGAGCGCGAGCCGGGTCTTGCCCGCGCCTCCCGGCCCGGTGAGCGTGACGAGACGCACGTCGTCCCGCCGCAGGAGCGCGCAGACGGCCGCCACCTCGAGCCGGCGGCCGACGAGCTGCGTCGGCGGCGTCGGAAGCCGCAGGAGCGCGGGAGCCGGCGCTTCCGGAGCCGCGAGCGTCGGATCGTGGCGCAGGATCCGGCGCTCGAGCTCCTGCAGCTCCGGGCCGGGATCGACCCCGAGCTCGTCGACCAGCAGCTCCCGCGCCGCTCGGCACGCGGACAGCGCGTCCACCTGCCGGCCGGAGCGATACAGCGCGAGCGCGTGCTGGGCGCGAAACCGCTCGCGATACGGCTCGGCCGCGATCAGCCGCTCGAGCTCGGGCACGAGCTCGTCGTTGCGGCCGAGCGCGAGCTCGGCGTCGTGGAGGAGCTCGAGCGCGCGCAGGCGCCGTTCCCCGAGCTGCCCGGCCTCCGCCTCGTGCACCGGCTCCCCCGCGAGGTCGGCGAGCGGTGCGCCGGTCCAGAGCGCGAGCGCCTGACGAAGATCCTCGGCAGCGTCCGGGGCCCGCTCCGCGGCGAGAGCGTCGGCGGCCGTCTCCACGAGCCGCTCGAAGCGGCTGAGGTCGAGCTCCGTCGGATCGAGCGGTAGCCGGTACCCCGTCCCGTGCCGCTCGATGCGCTCGGCCCCGAGCGCCCGGCGCAGGCCGTGCACGTACACCTGGAGCGAGGAGACCGCGGATCGAGGCGGCTCGGCACCCCAGAGCGCGTCGACCAAGCGGTCGCGCGACACGACCGTGTTCGCGTGCAGGAGGAGCAGTGCGAGCAGGGCGCGCTGCTTCGGCGCTCCCAGCGCGAGCGGGCCGTGATCCCCGACGACCTCGACGGATCCCAGGATGCGGAACTCGATCCTCGCCAACCCCCTCTCAAGCAGGCCTCAAGCAGAAATTAAGCAGCCGCCTCGATGGTGCTCCTACCCACGAACGACTGGAAGGAGCACCCCGAATGATTCATGCAGGAGACACGATCTACAACCCGGTCACCGGCGAGCGCATCGTCTTTCGCCAGACCTCCCGCGAGACGAGCGGCCAGGCCGTCGTGATCGAGACGTACGTGCAGCCGAACGGCTTCGTCGCGGCTGCCCACGTCCATCCGGGCCAGGAGGAGCGCTTCGAGATCCTGCGCGGCAGCGTCGGCTTCCGCATCGGCCGGAAGAAGCTCGTCGCAGGGCCGGGCCGGCGGCTGACGGTGCCGGCCGGCACGCCGCACAAGTTCTGGAACGCGGGTGACGAGGAGGCCCACTTCGTCTGCGAGGTGCGCCCGGCACTCGAGTTCGAGGCTCTGCTCGAGACGATGTTCGCGCTCGCCGCCGACGGCAAGACGAACCGGAAGGGCATGCCGAACCCGCTGCGCCTCGCGGTGATCGCGAATGCGCACTTCGACACGGTTCAGTTGCCGTTCCCGCCGGCGATCGTGCAGCGGATCGGGCTCGCCCTCGGCGCCCCCGTCGGCCGTCTGCTCGGCTACGGCGCCGTCTACGTGCCCGCCGAGCCTGCGGCGCCTGCGGTCGCCGCGTCGATCTGATGCGCCGCCGCCTCTTCTTCAGCGGCCTGGTCGTCGTCCTGCTCGCGCTCGCCGTCCTCGGCCTCGTGCTGAGGGTGGGGCGCGTGGGCGTTGCCTGAACGAGAACGAAGGAGACCGAGATGCACGACACGCTGACCACCCCGCTCCCCGGCTCGTGGCTCTCGAGCCGGCTGGGCGTCAACCCGAACGAGATCGAGCAGCTCCGGGATCGCGGCGAGCTCTTCGCCGTCCGCGACCGCGACGAGTGGCTCTATCCGGCCTGGCAGTTCGGCCCCGGCGGCTCGATCCCGGCCGGCGTCCGGGAGGCCGTCAAGGCTGCCCGCGCCGTCGGCCTGGACGAGACGCGGCTCCTGGCGCTGCTCCGGCGCCCCGCCGGCATGCTCGGCGCCAGCCGCCTGCTCGACCTGCTCTTCGAGGGCCGCTCCGACTTCGTCGTCGAGGCCGTCCGCAGCGCCGCAGCCGCCTGAGTCGCCGATCTCCGCACGGGGCCCGCGTACGCTGGCCCCGTGCGCATCCTCCTCGTCTCGCAGATGTACCCGGGCCCCGACGCTCCGGATCTCGGGACGTTCGTCGCGCAGGTCGAACGCGAGCTCGCGGTGCGAGGGCACGAGATCGAACGCGCCGTCCTCGACACCCGTGCCGGCGGGAAGCTCCGCTACCTGACGCTTGCGCGGAGGACGCTCTCGGCGCAAAGGCCGGACGTGGTCTACGCACACTTCCTGGTGCCCTCGGGCCTGATCGCCGCGGTCGCCGGCCGCGCCCCGCTCGTCGTCACGGCGCACGGGAGGGATGTCCGCAACATCGGCGCGATCCCGGGCGTGACGGCCGTCACCCGGCTCGTCGTCCGCCGGGCCTCGACCGTGATCTGCGTCTCCGGCTACCTGCAGCGGGAGCTCGAGACGAAGCTGCCGGAGGCGCGCGGCAAGGTGGAGGTCGTGTCGAGCGGCGTCGACCGCGAGCGTTTCGCGGTCACCGCTCCGCCGTCCGGGCCCGCCGGCTTCCTCTGCGTCGGCGCGCTCGACGACCGGAAGAACGTCGTCCGCCTTGCCGACGCCTTTGCCCGCCTCGGCGAGGGAACGCTCACGTTCGCCGGCGACGGGCCGCTTCGCTCCCGGCTCGAGGGACGCGATCGAGTCCGCCTGCTCGGGCGCGTCCCGCATCAAGAGGTTCCGCATCTCATCGCGGAGTGTCGCGTCCTCGCGCAGCCGAGCCTTGTGGAGCCGCTCGGCCAGGCGCTGCTCGAGGCGATGGCCTGCGGCCGTTCCGTCGTGGCGACGCGGATCGGCGGGCCGCCCGGTTTCGTGCCGCCCGAGGCCGGCGTGCTCGTCGACCCGCTCGACGTCGATGCGCTCGCGCGGGGGCTCGAGCAGGCCGCCGCGCTGCCGAGTCCGAACGAGGCCGCACGCGACGCGACGGCGGCGCACGACGTCCGCCTCCAGGCGGAGCGGATCGAGGCGATCCTCAGTCGGGCCGCGCGTTCAGGTCGTGGAGCCTGACCTCGACGAGCGGCCGGATCCGGTCCTCCAGCCCGGCCTCGCGTGCGAGGGCGAGCGCCTGCTCCCAGCTCTCGCGCGCCTTCGTCGGGTCGACGCCCTGTTTGAGCCGGTTGTCGCCCGTGACGAGCAGCTTCTGGATCCGCTCGCGGACGTCCGCTTCCACAGATCGACGCTAACAGGGCAGGATGGACAGGTGCCCCGCCGCGCGAAGAAGCCGAAGCCGCTCCGCATCCTGATCGCCGACGACCACCGGCTCTTCGCCGAGGCGCTGCAGGCGATCCTTGCCGCCGACGAGCGGATCGAGGTCGTCGGTCAGGCGAGCGACGGGAGCGAGGCGGTCGAGCTCGCGCGCAGACTCGATCCGGACCTCGTCCTGATGGACGTGAGCATGCCGGTGCTCGACGGCTTCGAGGCCACCCGCGAGATCCGGGCGGAACTCGAGGACACCCGCGTGCTCATGCTCACCGGCTCGAACTCGCGCGCCGACGTCGACCGCTCGCGGGAGGCCGGCGCGTCCGGCTACGTCACGAAGGACCGCATCGCCTCGGAGCTCGTCGCGGCGATCGTCGAAGTGACGCAACGGCGGCTACCCTGAGGTCGTGCTCACGTTCCTCGCAGTCGCCCAGGTGCTCATCGTCGTCGGTCTGACGTCGCTCGTTCTCATGCATTCCGGCCGCGACGCGGGCATGGGCGGAATGGGATTCACCCCGGCGTCGCAGGGCGGAACGCACATCGTCGAGCGGAACCTGACGCGGGTCACCGTCGTGCTCACGGTGCTCTTCTTCGCCAACAGCATCGCGCTCTTCCATTACCTCAAGGGCTAGAGGGAGCGGCGCTACACTGCGCGGGCTCTCGCGCTGGTGGCGGAATTGGTAGACGCGCTAGGTTGAGGGCCTAGTGGCCTTAACAGGCCGTGGAGGTTCAAGTCCTCTCCAGCGCATGAACGTTCGAGCGGCCGCGGCGAGCGGCCGCTTTTTCTTGCGCGGATTGACGTCGTCCGGAGGAGTCCGTACCCTGCTGTCGAACACGTGTTCGCCACTGTCACCGACCCCGGAGCGTGAGATGCAGACGACAGCCGAGCTGACCGGCCGCCAGCGCGAGATCTGGAGCTTCCTCGTCGAATACGTCGATCGGCACGGCTATCCGCCGACCGTGCGGGAGATCGGCGGGGCAGTCGGCCTCGCCTCGCCGTCCACGGTTCACGCACATCTCGCAAACCTCGAGCGGGCGGGTCTGCTCCGGCGCGACCCGACGAAGCCGAGGGCGCTCGAGCTCGTCGGCCGCGCGACCGCGAAGGGAGCCGACACCGTGACCGCCGAGCTGCCGAAGCTGCCCCTGCTCGGCCAGATCGCGGCGGGCGGGCCGCTCCTTGCGGACGAGAACGTCGAAGACGAGATCGCCGTGCCCGAGAGCCTCCGCGGCGACTTCCTGCTGCGCGTCAAGGGCGACTCGATGATCGAGGCCGGAATCCTCGACGGCGACGTCGTCGTGGTGCGGCGGGCGCAGGACGCGCGGGACGGTGAGATCGTGGTCGCCCTCGCCGGCGACGACGAGACCGCGGACGAGGCGACGGTGAAGCGGTTCTTCCGCGAGAACGGCCGTATCCGGCTGCAGCCCGAGAACTCCGCGCTCGAGCCGATCTACGCAGCGCACGTCACGATTCTCGGCAAGGTCGTGGGGGTGTTCCGCGAACTGTGACCCCGCCGACGCCTCTCCACCGGACGCTCGAGCAGGAGCTCCTCGCCGTGCTGCGCGGGGCGTCCCTCGAGTGCCCGGTCTGCGGCGAGTTCGTCCTTCACGAGGGCGCCGTCGTGCGCTGTCCCGAGTGCTCGATGCGCCTGCACGGGCGGCTCGACGGCTCGGCGGCCGGGGTACAATCAGGCTTGCAGGCCGGGTGACCGCGTCGTCCTTCGGGGCGTCGAGGAAAGTCCGGACACCACAGGGCAGGACGCTCCCGCAGTATCGATCGACAGCAGTGTCGCCGACACAAGGGAGGCGGCGAAAGCCGACGGAAAGTGGCACAGAAAACAGACCGCCGGTCGCGGATCTCCGGAGTCGCGGCCGGTAAGGGTGAAACGGTGGGGTAAGAGCCCACCAGCGGCCCTGGCGACAGGGTCGGCTCGCCAAACCCCGTCCGGTGCAAGGCGAACAGGCTCCGCTGACGCGGCCCGCCGAGGAGCCGGGTAGCTGCACAGATGGATGGTCACCCTCGACAGAATCCGGCTTACAGGCCTGCTGCTCAGAAGCCCCGCTCCGGCGGGGCTTCTCGTTTCTAGGCCGTGTGGAGCGGGCCGGTAAGGCCGAGCCGCTTCAGCGACCGGTGGAGATACGTCGCGAAGGCGATCGCGCCGGCGCCGCTCAGGTGGATCCCGTCCTCGGCGTACCAGGAGGTGTGCGTCGACGAGTAGTGGTTCCAGTCGAGCACCGTCATCACCGACCGCCACTTTCGCTCGGCGGCGTAGATCGCCTCGTTGATGTCGACGTACTGCTTGTTCAGCGCACGGAGCGTGAGCCAGATGACGTGCTTGACGCCGCGCCTCCGCATCGCCCTCAACACGACGGGCATGCCGTTGCGGTAGATCAGCGGC
>JAICZB010000128.1 GCA_025933895.1 Thermoleophilia bacterium | reverse complement strand
GGATCCGGCGGCGGCGTGGACGGTGCGCGCAAGACCGTCGCGACCTCGGGGCAGGACTGGACGCGATTCGGCTGGGACGCGCGCCGCAGCAACGACGACCCGCACGCGACGGGGATCACGGCTGCGAACGTCGCGCGGCTGAGCCGGCAGCAGGTCCGGCTGCCTGGCACGGTCGACTCGTCCCCGATCTACCTGCACGGCGCGTCAATTCACGGCGCCTCGCACGACGCGTTCTTCGTCACGACGACGTACGGGATCACGCTTGCAATCGACGCCTCGAACGGCCGGATCCTCTGGCGGTACACGCCGCGCGGCTACTCCCACTGGGCCGGCTCGGAGCAGATCACCACGGCCACGCCGGTCGCCGATCCGAGTCGCAAGTGGATCTATGCGGCCTCGCCGGACGGCCGGATCCAGAAGCTCTCCGTCGCGACCGGGCGAGCCGTCTGGCGGCGCGGGATCACGAAGCTGCCGTCACGCGAGAAGATCGCGGGTTCGCTCAACTTCGCGGACGGACGCGTCATCGCCGCCACGGGGGGCTACATCGGCGACGTGCCGCCGTACCAGGGCCACGTAACCGTGATCGCGGCCCGGAGCGGCCGGTTGCTGCACGTCTGGAACTCGCTCTGCTCGAACCGCCGCGGGCTCCTCGTGCCGTCCAGGTGTCCCGCCAGCGACTCGGCGATCTGGGGACGAGCGGGCGCGGTGGTCGTCCCGCGCAGCGGCAAGCTCCTCGTCGCCACCGGCAATGCTCCCTGGGACGGCCGCACCAACTGGGGCGACGCGGTGCTCGTCCTGTCGTCGAAGGCGAGGCTCGCGGGCAACTACACGCCCACGAACACGGATGAGCTGAACGGCGGCGACCTCGATCTCGGCTCGACGTCACCCGTCTGGCTCACCTCGCGGCTCATCGCCCAGGGCGGTAAGGACGGGAGGATCAGGCTTCTCTCGCTGAGGCGCATGCGGGGGACGCGGCCGCACCAAGGTCATGAGCTGCAGATCGTTTCGACGCCTTCCGGCACGGATCTCTTCACGGCGCCTGCGGTGTGGCGGAGCAGCAAGCGCGTGTGGCTGATCGCAGCCGACAACGGGGCGACGCAAGCGTGGTCGTTGCGCGGCGGGAAGCTCCACTCGGTCTGGCGGCACGGCGACGCCGGCACGAGCCCGGTCATCGCGGGCGGCCTGCTGTGGGTCTACGACCCCGGCGGCGGGCTACGCGTCTACCAGCCGGCGAGCGGGCGGCTGCTGACAACCCTCCCCGCGGGATCCGGCCACTGGAACAGCCCGATCGTCACGGACGGCCGCGTCGCGCTTCCGGAGGGCGACGCGAACAGCCACTCGACGAGCGGCGTGCTCGACATCTGGCGGTAGCGCTAGGCCGGCAGGCCCTGGTCGGTGCTTGTCTCCACTGACCGTGTCCCGGTGCCAGGCACCGGGACACGTCCTCGACCGCCGGCTGTCGGGAGCGGACATCTTGCGGATACGCGTTCCCGAGGCAAACCTTGGGCAATGCCTCGACGTCCACGTGACCTTGCTCCAGGGATTCAGCACGTCGGCGTCAGCGCCGCCGGAACCGCCTTCTACTTCCAGGACGACCGCGATCGGGCGGTCTGGCTGCGACTCTTCGTCTCGACTGTCGTGCGCCACCGCTGGCGGTGCCTCGCCGTCTGTCTCTTGACGACGCACTGGCACACCATCCTTCACGTCCCCGACGACTCGCTCGCCCGCGGGATGCATCAGCTCGTCGGCGGCTATTCCAAGCGATTCAACGACCGGCATGAGCGAGCCGGCTATCTCGTGCGAAACCGCTACTGGTCGCGGCGGAAGGACGATCCGGCAGCACTTCTCGAGGCATACCGGTACGTCGCGAGGAATCCGGTCGGAGCCGGGCTTGTCCAACGGGCCGAAGATTGGCGATGGAGCAGCTACGGGACCACGGTCGGCGCTTCCGAGATGTTCGGATTCGTCGATGCCCGAGAAGTCCTGGGCGAGTTCGGAAGGGCGCGGAGCATGCAGATCCAGGGGCTCCGCCGCTTCGTCGAGCTGGAGTGAGCGACCAGCGCCGCGCTGGAGGAACGTCCGCTGCGGCCATGTGCCGGTGCCAGGCACCAGGGCATGGTTCGAAAAGGCAGGTTGTTCTGGCGAAAGCGACTCAGGCGGAACGGCGCCGCCGCACCTGCGGCGCCTGCTGGCCAAGGGCGGCGTACGCGAGCGCCTGCAGCGACTCGTTCAGCGTCGCGAGCTCCTTGGTGAGCCGCAGGAAGTTCTCGTCGTTGTCGAGGCGCTTGTTCGTCTTCGCGAGCTCGTCCGCGATGCGGTCGAGCCGTTCGAGGATCAGGTCGAAGCGCCGGTCGGAGAGGTCGTGCTCCATAACGTCATGGTAGATCGGCCAGCTGTCGCCGCGACTTGACGACGACGACACCGTCACCCAGCTCGGTGCGCACCTCTCCGAGCGTCCCGACGACCTCCACCTGCCGCGCGGCGCCCGCGTGGGCGAGCGCGATCTCCGCGAGCTCCCGCGGCGCGTCGCTGAAGACTCCGATCCGAGCCCCGGCCGCGGCGAGCCGGCGGAGCACGGCGTTCGTATCCGGGCGGGGACGGATCCAGAGCGGAGCGCGGTCGGCGGCGAACCGCGCGAGCAGAGGACGCCAGTCCCCGAGCGCCTCGTCGAGCGAGGCGGCCGCCGCCTCCCGGTCCTCGGGAACTTCGAGCTGCACACGTGTCCGGCGCGCGGCGTCTTCGAGCCACGCGTCCCACAGCGGCCGCGTGTCGGCGAGCACGCCGTCGAGGTCGAGCGCGATCGCGAGAGTGCCGCCCACCGAAGGCGATGCTAGATTCCCGCCACACAACCGGCGAGCGGTGAGGGAACTCCGGTGCAAGTCCGGGACGGTCCCGCCGCTGTAAGGGGAGACGCTCTCCCGCCACGACGCCACTGGGTCTAAACCCGGGAAGGCGGCGGGGGAGGGAGCCCCGAGTCAGAAGACCTGCCGCCCGCCGCGCACCCCGAACCCCTCGCGGAAGGAGGATTCGTGCAACGCCTGACCATCGCTGTCGTCGCGGCTCTCGCTGCGGCGCTCGCCGTCGTCTCCCTCTCGGCGGCCGCACATCAGCAGACGCGCTCCGAGCACCGCTTTCCACACCGCATCGTCTCGCTCTCGCCGACGGTGACCGAGGATCTGTTCGCGATCGGCGCCGGCAAGCAGGTCGTCGCCGTCGACGAGGACTCGGACTACCCGAAGCGCGCGCCGAGGACGAGCCTCTCCGGCGTCACGCCGAACGTCGAGGCGATCGCGAATTACCACCCCGACCTCGTCTTCATCTCGTACAACCCCGGCAACTTCGCGTCGCAACTCCGAAAGTTGGGGATCAAGGTCGTGGACGAGCCGGCCGTGAACGGCCTCAGGCGCGCGTACAGGGAGATCGTCGGTCTCGGCCGCCGGACCGGCCATGTCAGGGGAGCGAAGGCCGTGGTCCACTCGATGCGGACGCACCTGGCGGCGATCGTGCGGAGCGTGCCGAAGACGCGCCGCCACCTACGCGTCTACCACGAGCTCGACCCGACGTACTTCTCCGCGACGTCGAAGACGTTCATCGGCAGCATCTACAAGCTGTTCGGCTTCCGCGACATCGCCGACGGCGCGGGCGGGACTGGCGACGGCTACCCGCAGCTCTCGGCCGAGTACATCATCGCCAAGAGCCCGCAGATCATCGTCCTCGCCGACACGAAGTGCTGCCGGCAGTCGTACGCGACCGTGGCCGCGCGACCCGGCTGGAGCGCGATCGCCGCGGTGCAGCACCATCGCGTGGTTCTTGCCGACGACGACGTCGCCTCGCGCTGGGGGCCGCGGATCGTGCAGTTCGCGCGGACGGTGGCGCGGATCGCGAAGCAGGGATGACGGCAACGGCCGGAAGGGTGGAGGCGGCGCCCCGCGTCCAGGCGCGGGGCGTCGGCTTCCGCGCGGGCCTCGTCACGGTCGCCTTTCTCCTGGCGGCTCTCATGGTCGGTCTCGCGGTCGGGCCGGTCCACGTCGGCATCGGCTCGATCGTCCGCTCCACGCTCTCGTATGTCCCGTTCCTGCACGTCCACCAGCCGCTCGACGCGGTCGACCGGGCGGTGCTCTGGCAGGTGCGCGCTCCGCGGGTCGCGCTTGCTGGGCTCGTCGGCGGGATGCTCGCGATCGCGGGCGCGTCGTATCAAGGTGTGTTCCGCAACCCGCTGTGCGACCCCTATCTCCTGGGCGTGGCCGGCGGCGCCGGGCTCGGGGCGACACTCGCCATCGTCTACGCGTCTGCAGCCGCGACGGGAAGCAACTGGACGGTGCCGCTCGCCGCCTTCGCCGGCGCGATCGCCTCTGTCGTCGTGACCTACGCCCTCGGCCGCTCGGCGGGAGCCACACACATGACCGGGGCGCTGGTCCTCGCCGGAGTGACGATGGCGACGTTCACCGCGGCCGTGCAGACGTTCGTCCAGCAGCAGCACACGCAGCAGCTGCAGAACGTCTACGCATGGCTGCTCGGCGGCTTCTCGACGGCCACCTGGCGGGACGTCGCGATCTGCGCGCCGTACGTGGCCGCGAGCTCGCTCGTGCTCGTTCTCCACCGGCGGGTACTCGACGTCCTCAGCCTCGGCGACGACGAAGCCGCGAGCCTCGGTGTGGACGTCGCGCGGGCACGGCTCGCGATCGTGGTCGCAGCGACGCTCGGGACTGCGGCGGCTGTGTCGGTGAGCGGCCTGATCGCGTTCGTCGGGATCATCGTCCCGCACACGATCCGGCTGCTCGTCTCGACGAGCTACCGCGCCGTCGTGCCGCTCTCACTGGTCGCCGGTGCGGGCTTCCTCGTCGTGACGGACGTGGTCGCGCGGACCGTCCTCTCCCCGGCGGAGCTCCCGATCGGCGTGGTCACGGCGTTCCTCGGCGCGCCGTTCTTCGCGATCGTCCTGCGCACTTCGAGAACGGCGTGATGATCGAAACACGCGACCTCTGGGTGCGCTTCGGGCCGGTCGCGGCGGTGCGTGGGCTAACGCTGCGCGCCGAGGCGGGAGCCTGGACTGCGCTGATCGGGCCGAACGGGGCCGGCAAGACCTCGGCGCTCCGCGCGCTCGCGGGCGTCGCCGCTTACGACGGGGACGTGCTGCTGGACGGGCGGGACGCACGCCGGGTCGGGCGGCGTGCGGTCGCGCGGCTCGTCGCTTTCGTCCCGCAGAAGCCCGAGACGCCGTCGGCGCTGACCGTCGCGGAGTACGTCCTCCTCGGGCGCACGCCGCACATCGCGTACCTCGGCGGTGAGGGACGCCGGGACCGCGAGGCTGCGACGCGGGCGCTGCGCCGACTCGAGCTCGAGAGCTTTGCCGAGCGCCCGCTCGGCTCCCTCAGCGGAGGAGAGCTGCAGCGTGCGGTGCTCGCGCGAGCGCTCGCGCAGGAGGCGCCGGTGCTGCTCCTCGACGAGCCCACGACGGCGCTCGACCTCGGCCGCCAGCAGCTCGTCCTCGAGCTCGTCGACGCGCTGCGCGGCGACGGGCTGACCGTCGTGACGACGATGCACGACCTCACACTCGCCGGCCAGTACGCCGAGCGGCTCGTGCTGCTGGACGAGGGCTCGGTCGTCGCCGATGGGCCGCCCACCGAAGTGCTCTCCGCGCCGAACGTCGCGGCTCACTACGGCGCGAACGTCCGCGTCGTCGAGGGCGAGGCCGGCGTTTTCGTCTTCCCGGTCAGGCGGTAGCGTCCGGCCGGTGAAGCCGGAGACCGTCGCGCGGGCGGAACGGCTGCTCGGTGGACGGGCGGCATCATGGACGCGCGTCGAAAGCCGCGGCTGGGCGCGTAACGAGCACTGGACGCTCGTGCTCGACGGCGGGCCGCGCGCGTTCGCCAAGTCCGCGTGGCTGGAGCCGAGCGTGACGTGGATGCGGCAGGAGCGCGAGGTCTACGAGCGCCTCTCCGGGCCGTTCATGCCGCAGCTGCTCGGCTGGGAGGACGGCGAGCGGCCGCTGCTCGTGCTCGAGGATCTGACGGAGGGTGCCCGCTTCCCGCCGCCGTGGCGGCCCGGCGACGTCGATGCGGTGCTGGCGACGCTGGAGCAACTGGGTGCGGCTCGGGTCGAGGAGCTGCCGCCGTTCCCGGACTCGTGGCCGCAATGGACCGCCGTCGCCGACGACCCGGCGCCGTTCCTCTCCCTCGGAATCGCCTCCCCAGCGTGGCTCGAAGCAGCCTTGCCCGCGTTGCTCGCGGCCGAAAGCAAAGCTCCCTTCTCCGGCTCGGGTGTGATCCACGGCGACGTACGCAGCGACAACCTCTGCATCCGCGGCGACCGCGCCGTGCTCGTCGACTGGAACCACGCTCGCCGCGGCAATCCCGCTTTCGACGTCGCAGCCTGGCTGCCGAGCCTCACCCTCGAGGGCGGACCGCAGCCCGACGACGTCGCGGACGCGGAGATCGTGCGCTTCGCCGTGCCCATCGCCGGCTATTTCGCCGCGCACGCCGGCTTGCCGCCGCAGGAGGGAGCGCCGCTCGTCCGCGGCTTCCAGCTCGCTCAGCTCCGGATCGCGCTGCCGTGGGCGTGCTCGGTGCTCGGGATCGCACCGCCGGACCGCTAGAGTCGCCGACGGCGCCCGGCGCCCCTCTATGCGCGACTGACCCGTCTCATCCGACCCTGTCCCGCCATGTCGTTGGAGGTCGTTGCGCATGTCTCGCCTTGCCGGCTCGCTCGTTGCCGCCGAAGTCTCGAAGTCGTACGGAGCCGAGGTCGTCCTCGAGGACGTCAGCCTCGTCGTGCCGCCTCGGGCGAGGATCGGGCTCGTCGGCCCGAACGGCGCCGGCAAGTCGACGCTGCTGCGCCTGCTGGCCGGGCTCGAAGAGCCCGACGCAGGCCGCGTCCGGCGCTCGCCGCCGACGCTCGCGGTGGGATACCTCGCGCAGGAGCGGAACGCCGCCGGCTCGCGCTCCGGCGGTGAGGAGACGCGGGCGGCGCTCGCCGAGGTGCTCCGCGGAGAGTTCGACGTGCTCCTGCTCGACGAG
>JAICZB010000040.1 GCA_025933895.1 Thermoleophilia bacterium | reverse complement strand
GTCCGGACGAGCCCGTCGCCTCGAACGGTGACGGTCGGAGGCGAGACGCCGGTATCCGGCTCGGCCACGCTCACGCCGGACCCATCCTACGCCGGACGCACCGCGCCTTAGCTCTTCGCGTCGGCCCAGGAGTCGCCGGCGCCCACGTCGACCGCCAGCGGCGGATCGAGCGGATAGGCCGAGCACATCTCCTCGCGCACGAGCTCCTTCACGACCGACGTCTCCGCGTCCGGCGCCTCGAGCAGCAGCTCGTCGTGCACCTGGAGGACGAGCCGCGCGCTCCTCCCCTCCTCGCGCAGCCGGCGCTCGATCGCGACCATCGCCACCTTGATGATGTCCGCGTTCGAGCCCTGCATCACGAAGTTGACGGCTACGCGCTCTCCGAACCCGCGTGTCGCGCGGTTCCGGACGCGCAGCTCGGGCACGGGCCGGCGCCGCCCGAGCAGGCTCGTCACGTAGCCGTCGCGCTCGGCCTGCTCGATCGTGCGGGAGATGAAGTCCTGGACGAGCGGGAAGCGCGCGAGGTACGCGTCGATGTACTCCTGCGCCTGCTCGCGCGGGATCTCGAGGTTCTCCGAGAGTCCGAAGGCCGAGATCCCATAGACGATCCCGAAGTTGATCATCTTCGCGATCGAGCGCTCGGCGGGCGTCAGCTTGGCGGGGTCGACGCCGAGCACCTCGGCGGCCGTCGCGGTATGGATGTCCTCGCCGCGCTCGAACGCCTCGCGCAGCTTCGGCTCGCCGGAGACGTGCGCGAGGATGCGCAGCTCGATTTGCGAGTAGTCGGCGGAGATGAGACGAGCTCCCTGCTCCGCGACGAACGCCGAGCGGATCTCACGGCCGAGCTCGGTGCGGATCGGGATCGACTGGAGGTTCGGGCTCGTCGTCGAGAGGCGCCCCGTGGCGGCGACGGTCTGGTTGAACGTCGTGTGCAGGCGGCCGTCCTCGCCGATCATCCCGGGCAGCGGCTGGAGGTACGTGTTGAGGAGCTTCGAGAGCTCGCGCCACTCCTCGATCACGCCGATGATCTCGTGCTCGGAGCGGATCGAGCGCAGCACCTTCGTGTCGGTCGAGTAGCCGGTCTTGCCCTTGCGGCCGGGCGTCAGCTCGAGCTTCTCGAACAGGATGCGCCCGAGCTGCTGGGGCGAGCCGAGCACGAACTCCTCGCCCGAGAGCTCGTAGGCGCGCGACTCGAGCTCCTCGACGCGATCGGCGAGGCGGGCCGTGATCTCACCCATGCGGTACGTGTCGATGCGGACTCCGGCCTGTTGCATCCGGCCGAGGACGCCGGTGAGCGGCATCTCGACGTCGCGGTAGAGAGGCTCGGCGCCGCGCTCGCGGACCCGGTCGAGCAGCGGCTCGCGCAGGCGCAGCGTGACCGCCGCGTGGCCGACGAGCCGTGCGGTCTCCTCCTCGGCCTCCGGCTCCGCGACCGCCTCGACCGCGTACTCCGCAGCGAGGTCGTCGAGGAGGTACTCGCTCCGCGCCGGATCGATCAGGTAGGCGAGGATCATCGTGTCGTCGGCGGCCTCGACGCCGAGCGCCTTGGCGTCGTGCGCGACGAACATGCCGTCGAGCCGCTCCGGCCGCGGCGAGACGACGACCTCGTCGCCGAGCGCGACCGCGATCCGGCCCTCGTCGGCCGCGATACCCGCGATCGAGTCGACGCGCGGGACGTCGCCCTCGCGCCACGGCACCGCAGTGCCAGCCGAGATCCGCTCGCGCGCCGGCACCGCCTCGTCGAGGTCGTCCACCCGCCCCAGCAACGCGCGGAACTCGAACTGCCGGAACATCTCGCGCAGCTGCGACCGGTCCGGCGGCGCGAGGACGAGCTCGGCCGGATCGCAGTCGAGCTCGAGGTCGCGGCGCATCGTCGCGAGCACTTTCGCGGCGCGCGCCTGCTCCGCGAACTCCGTCAGGTTCTTCTTCCGCGCGGGCGAGAGCTCCTCGACGTGCTCGAGCACGTCCTCGAGCGACCCGTACTGCGCGACGAGTTGCCCTGCGGTCTTGTCGCCGATGCCGGGGACGCCCGGGATGTTGTCCGACGTATCCCCCTTCAGCCCGATGAAGTCCGGGATCTGGTCGGGCCGGATGCCGTAGCGCGCCTCGACGCGCTCGGGCGTGTAGACGTTGACGTCGCTCACGCCGCGCGGCGTCATCATCAGGCAGACGTTCTCGGACACGAGCTGGAACGCGTCGCGGTCGGTCGAGACGACGCACGTCCTGATGGCCGCGTCGTCGGCCCGCGTCGCGAGCGTCGCGATCACGTCGTCCGCCTCCCAGCCCTCGAACTCGAGGTTCCGGTAGCCGAACGCCTCGACGATCGGCCGGAGGTGCGGGAACTGCTCGCGGAGGAGGTCGGGCATCGGCCGGCGGCCCTCCTTGTAGACGACCTCGGCCGCCTCGGCCTGCGCGTGGCGGTGCACCGGGCGCGTGTCCCAGGCGACCGCGACGCCCTTCGGCCTGTAGTCGGAGAGGAGCTTGAAGAGCATGTTCGTGAAGCCGAGCAGCGCATTCGTCGGGAAGCCCTCGCTCGTCGCCAGCTCTTCCGGCAGCGCGAAGAACGCGCGATACGCGAGGTTGTTGCCGTCGACGAGGAAGAGCTCGGCGTCGCGCGCAGGCGCGTCGTTCAGGTCGAGCTCGGCGCCCGTCAGCGTCTTCGGCGACATCTCTGCGAGTCTACGGCTCCATGGAGATCGTCCCCTTCGCCGACGAGCACGTGGAGGGCGCTGCGGCGCTGCTTGCCGAGCGGCACGCCGCGGATCGCATGCAGGAGCCACTCCTGCCGGAGCGGAGGGACTTCGCCGCCGAGATCGAGAAGGAGTGGCAGGACGCGACGGGGGCGGTGGCCTTGGAGGACGGCGCGGTGGTCGGCTACCTGCTCGGCCAGCGCCGCGACAACTTCATGGGGACCCATGCCTGGAGCGGCGTCGCCGGACAGGCCGTGCGCGACCCGGAGCTCATGCGCGATCTCTACGCGGCCGCGGCGCACCAGTGGGTCGAGAGCGGGGCGACGCGCCACTTCGTCTTCGTCCCGTTCCACGAGACAGCTCTGATCGACGCATGGTTTCGCCTCTGCTTCGGGGCGTCGGCCGCGCTCGCGATCCGCGCGACCACGCCGGACGAGCCGGTCGAGGGCGACGTCGAGATCCGGCGGGGAACGCGCGACGACTTTCCGGAAGCCGCCCGTCTGGACCTCGAGATGTCGCGCGCCATGCAGCCGTCCCCGAGCTTCTCGGGCATCGAGCTCCAGCCCTACGAGGAGGTGCTTGCGGAGTGGCGCGAGGACGACGACGAGGATTGGAAGCTCTTCGTGGCCGAGCGACGCGGCCGGGTCGTCGGACACTTCCTTCTCGGCGAGCGCGCGGCCGACCTGCGCGTGCCCGACAACAGCATCGACCTCTCGCAGGCGTCGACAGAGCCCGCGGCGCGCGGCACCGGCGTCGGTCGAGCGCTCACGGCCCACGTCATCCGGTGGGCGCACGAGAGCGGCTATCCGACGATCACGACCGACTGGCGGATGACGAACCTCTGGGCCTCACGGTTCTGGCCGAAACGCGGCTTCCGACCGGTCTTCCTGCGGCTCTACCGCTCGATTCCCTAGTGCCGCGCATCCCGCTCCTTTCCGGCACGCGCCTCGTCGTGGCATCGGCGCCCGCCGACGCGCGTATCTTGCGGCCGCCCGCGCCGGGCCGGCCGACGGACGTCGAGGCGGCGACGCGGGAGGCACTGCGCTTTCCCCTCGACGGCGACCCGCTCGAGGCGCTCGCTGCGGGAGCGTCGCGGGTCACGATCGTGGTCGAGCCGCCTGCGCTGCCGATCGGGAACGTGCTGGGCGACCCGCGCGCGCTGGCGATCGCGACGGTGAGCGACGCGCTCGCGGAGCTCGGCGTCCCCAGCGAGAACCAGACGCTGCTCGTGGCCGGCGGCCTCGCCCGGCGCGCGAGCCGGCCGGAGATCGCAGCCCTCGTGACCCCCGAGCTGCGCCGCCGCTTCCACGGCCGGGTAGCGGTGCACGACGCCGCCGATCCGGCGCTCGCCGGAGTTCCTGCCGGCGCGCCGCGCGTCCGGCTCGCCCGCGAGCTCGTCGAGACCGACCTCGTCGTCGTGGTGAGCGCAGCGGAAACCGTCCTCCACGGCGGCCCGGCAACCCTCCTCGCGGCCACCGACGCCGAGACGCAGCGCCGCGCGACGGCGGAGTCGCTCCTCGAGACCGGAGGCTCCGAGGGCTGGCGCCTCGCGACGCTCGTCGAGCGGACACTGGCGGCGCAAGTCCCGCTCTTCGGCGTCTCGCTCGTGCTCAACCACCCGCAGTTCACGGGCCCCCTGCGCGGCTATCCGTACGAGCTGGACGCGGCCGAGCGGATCGCCCGCTCGCCGCTGCGCCTCGCGTTCTCGGCCGCGCCGGAGCCCGTTCGCCGCCGCGTTCTGCGCGCGCTCCGAGGCGTGCGGACGACGGCGGCGGTGCTCGCGGGGCCGCCGTCGGTCGCACACGCCGAGGCCCTGCTCCGCGCGATCGAGCTGCGCCGGGCAACGCTCGACGAGCCGCTCGACGCGCTCGTGATCTCGATTCCCGGCACGACGCCCTTTCTGCCGCGCGAGCAGCCGAATCCGCTCCTCGCGGCGCATCTCGGGCTCGCGCATGCGCTGGGAATGTGGCGGGACGCCTTTCCGGTGCGGGAGGGCGGCATCGTGATCCTCGTCCATCGCTTCCGGCGCGCCTTCGAGCGGCCGACGCAGCAGCCCTACCTCGTCTTCTTCCGTTCCGACCCGGTCGCGCGCGACCCCGCGCTGCTGGCCGCCGTCGAGGAGACGGTCGCCGCGGACGTGCGCGCCGTCGAGGCATATCGCGCCGGCCGAACGGTCCATCCGCTGCTGCCGTTCCGCGACTGGGAGGCCTGCCGGCCCGCGCTCCAGCGGCTCGGCGCCGTCTACATCGCCGGTGCTCGGGATGCTGCCGCGGTCAGGCAGCTCGGCTTCGTCCCGATCGGCGGCATCGGCGCGGCGCTCCAGATGGCGCGCGGGCAACGCGGCCCCGACGCGCGCATCGGCTTCCTCCTCGCGCCGCCGTTTTTCCCGATCGCCGTCCGCGAGCCGCAGCACTCGTAATCCCGCTTGCAACGGATTAGGATCGAAACCCCGCGCAGACGCCGCGAGCCGCAGCGCGAGGACGGGGGCCGGGTCGTCGAGGAAAGGACGAGCATGAGCATGAGGAAATTGGGGAGCATCCTGCTTCTCGCCGGGGCGACGGCGGTGCTGGCCACAGCCGCCGCAAGCGCCGGCCCGCTGTCCGGGAAGCGCATCGCCGGCCTCCCGAACACGTGCAGCAAGCCGGTGGGCCACGGCAAGTACGTGATCGCGAGCGACTTTCCGCTCCAGGGATCGCTCCGCCCGCTCTCGGTGCAGATGGTGGAGGCGGTCAAGCTCGAGCTGAAGAAGATGCACTACAAGATCGGCAAGTACTCGGTCCAGTTCGTGAGCTGCGACGACTCGACCGCCGCGAAGGGGTCCTGGGACCCGCAGACCTGCACGAACAACGCGAACAGCTACAAGAGCGTCACGAACCTGCTCGGTGTGATCGGGACGTACAACTCCGGCTGCGCCGAGATCATCGCGCCGATCATCAACCGTGCCCCTGGGGGCGGGATCCCGATGGTCAGCCCGGCGAACACGTACGTCGGCCTGACGAAGAAGAGCGGCGTCGCCGGTGAGCCACAGAAATACTTCCCGACGGGCAAGCGCAACTACGCCCGTGTGGCCGTGCCCGACAACTTCCAGGGCGCAGCCGACGCTCTGTACCTCAAGCACAGGCACATCAAGCGGGTTTACGTCCTCAACGACGCCGAGGCATACGGTCTCGGAATCGCGAACAACTTCGTGCGGGCCGCGAAGAAGCTCGGCCTGACGGTGCTCGGCAACTCGAAGTGGGACGCGAGCCAGCCGAACTACCAGTCGCTCTACCAGGGCATCGCCTCGAAGCACCCGCAGGCGATCTTCCTCGCCGGCATCGTCTCGAACAACGGCGGCCAGCTGATCAAGGACAAGGTGTCGGTGCTCGGCAACAACACGAAGGTGCTCCTGCTCGCCTCCGACGGCTTCAACGACTCGGCGACGCCGAAGGACGCCGGCAACTCGGCCGCAGGCATGTTCATCACGATCGGCGGCTCCGATCCGAACAAGCTGTCGAACCCGACCGGGCGAGCGTTCGTGAAGGCGTTCCGGAAGGCCTACCACGTCAAGCACCTCGAGGCCTACACCGCCTACGCGGGCCAGGCGCTCCTCGTGCTCGCGCACGCGATCAACAAGAGCGACGGGAGCCGGCTGTCCATCGACAAGCACCTGTTCAAGCAGAAGTTCCCGAAGGGGATCATCGGCTCGTTCAAGATCGACTCGAGCGGCGACCCGTCCCTGGGCGGCGTCACGGTCGACGTGGTCAAGCACGGAAACATCAAGGCGGTAACCACCGTCAACCCGCCGCTCTCGCTCGCTAAGGCGGCACTCGGCTGATCCTCTAGCCGGAAGGGCTTGGCGTAATGGGGACGAGCGTTGGGACGGCCGCGGAGACCAGCCGCCGGCCGTCCTTCGCGCTCGTCCCCCGCCTGCGGTCGCGGGCGGTCGCCGTCGTCGGGATCCTGCTCCTGGCGCTCGTCGCGTTCTGGCTCGTCGAGAACGCCGTCCACGACATCCGCCAGTTCGCTCTCGTCTCCCTGAACGGCATCACGAACGGCTCGATCTACGCGCTCGTCGCGATCGGTTACACGCTCGTCTACGGCATCCTCGAGCTGATCAACTTCGCCCACGGAGACGTCTTCAGCTGGGGGGCGATGATCACGTACAGCGTCGCCATCAGCTGGCTCGGCGCTTCCGGCCACTCCGGGATCGCGCTCTTCGGCATCCTCGCCGTCGGGCTGGTCTGTGCCGCCCTGTTCTGTGCGACGCTCAACATGGCAGTCGAGCGCGTCGCCTACCGGCGCCTTCGTAACGCTCCTCGCCTGGCGCCTCTGATCACGGCGATCGGGATGTCGTTCGTGCTCTCGAACCTGATCGCGGTCGTCTACGGCTTCAACTACGTGAGCAGCGAGCCGCTGCTGCCGCGCGGCGCGCTCTTCACGATCGGAGGCCAGGCGTACGGCTGGGACAAGCTGATCGTCCTACTGATCACAGTCCCCACGCTCGTCAGCCTGATGATCGTGGTCAAGCGCACGCGCTGGGGCAAGGCGATGCGCGCGACCGCGCAGAACCGTGACGCCGCGCGACTGATGGGGATCGACGTGGACCGGGCGATCGCGTTTGCCTTCGGGCTCGGCGGCGCGCTCGCGGGCATAGGCGGCTTCGTCTACCTCGTCTACTTCACGCAGGGCCGCTTCGACCTCGGTTTCCGGATCGGCCTCTTCGCGTTCACCGCCGCAGTCCTCGGCGGCATCGGCAACATCCTCGGCGCCGCGCTCGGCGGCTACCTGATCGGCTTCATCGAGAACTACAACAGCGGGCTCACCTGGCACGCGCCCGGCCCGAGCTGGACGGAGTCCCTCGTCTTCATCCTGCTGATCCTGATCCTCGTCTTCCGGCCGCACGGCCTGCTCGGCGAGTCGCTGAGTACCCGGTCGTGAGGCGGCCGCGCCTGCCTGCTCTGCCTGCGGCGACGCGGACGCCGCTCGCCCGGCTCCTCGTGGCGGCCTGCTTCTGCGCATTGCTGATCTATCCCTGGATCTACTCGAAGTACCTGACGACCACCCTCACGCAGTGGCTGCCGGACACGTCGACGGCCTTCGTGATCCTCGCCTTCACCGTCATGGGGCTCGGCCTCAACTTCGTCGTCGGCTATGCCGGACTGCTCGACCTGGGCTACGTCGCGTTCTTCGCGGCCGGCGCCTACATCGCAGGCTTCCTCGCATCCGAGCAGTTCGCCAACGCCGGCTCCGTCGTGTTCGGCGGCACCGTGCTGCCCGGGACACCCGGTATCCACCTCTCGCCGTGGCTCGTGATCCTGATTGCCGCGATCTTCACGGCCCTGCTCGGGATCGTGATCGGGATCCCGACGCTGCGCCTGCGCGGCGACTACCTCGCGATCGTCACGCTCGGCTTCGGCGAGATCATCCCGCAGTTCGTCCGCAACGGCGACAATCTCGGCGGCTTCAACCTCACGAACGGCTCGTTCGGGATGAACGGGATCGACGGCCTCGGCTTCGGCAACAGGGTCCACCACGCGATCCACGCGCTGCCCGCGAACTTCCTCAACGAGCTGGACTCGCGCTGGTACTACTGGACGGCTCTCGCCCTCGTCGTCGTCACCATCGTGAGCTCCATCCTCCTGCGCGACTCGCGGCTCGGCCGGGCCTGGATCGCGATCCGCGAGGACGAGGATGCGGCGGCGGCGATGGGCGTGCCGCTCATGCGCACCAAGACGCTCTCCTACGCGATCGGCGCGTTCTTCGGCGGCGCCGCGGGCGCCCTGATCACGCTCCAGGCCGGCGCCACCTCGCCCGACGCCTTCAGCCTCCAGGTGTCGATCTTCGTGCTCAGCATGGTCATCCTCGGCGGGATCGGAAACGTGTGGGGCGTCGCGCTCGGAGGCATCCTGCTCGCGTACGTCAACTACAAGGGGCTGTTCGCCGCCGGCAACACGTTCAACTCGACGTTCGGCACCAACGTCGACATCCCCGAGTACTCGTACCTCATCTACGGCGTCGCGATCGTCCTGTTCATGCTGGTGCGGCCCGAGGGATTGATCCCGAGCGCCCGGCGGCGGGCCGAGCTGCACGAGGAGGAAGAGGAGGAGAACCTCGTGCCGGAGAGCTCGACGGCATGACCGACGAGCTGCTCGTCGACGCCCGCTCGGTGCGGAAGGAGTTCGGGGGGCTCGTCGCGTGCAACGACATCGACTTCACCGTCGAGCGGGGTTCGATCGTGAGCCTGATCGGCCCGAACGGCGCGGGCAAGACGACGTTCTTCAACATGCTGACCGGCTCCTACACGCCGACCGCAGGCGAGATCGTCTTCGACGGCCGCGACATCGTCGGCCTTCCCCAGCACAAGATCACCGCACTCGGCATCGGCCGCACGTTCCAGAACATCCGGCTGTTCGGCGCGATGACGGCGCTCGAGAACGTGCTCGTCGGAATGCACGCCCGGCTCGACAGCGGTCTCTTCCGGAGCCTGTTCCGCACGCCGCTGCAACGGCGCGAGGAGCGACAGGGACGCGCACAGGCCCGCGAGCTGCTCGCCTACTGCGGCCTCTCCCCCCGGGCGGAGCGTCAGTACGCGCGGCATCTAGCGTACGGCGACCAGCGCCGCGTGGAGATCGCGCGCGCACTCGCCACCGATCCGAAGCTGCTGCTGCTCGACGAGCCGACCGCGGGGATGAACCCGAGGGAGACGAACGCGTTCGTCGACTTCGTGCGGAAGGCGCGGGAGGACCGCGGGCTCACCGTGCTCCTCATCGAGCACGACATGAGAGTCGTCGTCCAGGTCTCGGAGCGGGTGACGGTGCTCGACTACGGGGAGAAGATCGCCGAGGGCACGCCGGACGAGGTCACCGCCGACGAACGCGTGCGCTCGGCCTATCTCGGCACGAAGCCCGTCGCATGACGGCGAACGGCGGCCAGCCCCTGCTCGAGCTGGAGGACGTCCAGGTCTTCTACGGAGCGATCCACGCGCTGAAGGGCGTGTCCCTGCGCGTCGACGACGGGCAGATCGTGACGCTGATCGGCGCCAACGGAGCAGGCAAGTCGACGACGCTGCGCACCATCTCGGGCCTGCTGCGGCCGCGCACCGGATCGATGCGCTTCGACGGCAAGGACATCGTGCGCGCGAGCTCGCAGAGGATCGTCCGTTTCGGCATCGCCCAGGCCCCGGAAGGCCGCCAGCTCTTCTCGCGCATGACCGTCCTCGAGAACCTCGAGATGGGTGCCTTCCAGCGGAGCGATCGCCGTGAGATCGCGGCCGACCTGGACCGCGTCTACGAGCTGTTCCCCCGCCTGGCCGAGCGGCAGGCCCAGAAGGCCGGCACGCTCTCGGGCGGGGAGCAGCAGATGTGCGCGATCGGGCGCGCGCTCCTCGCACGACCACGTCTGCTCATGCTCGACGAGCCGTCCATGGGCCTCTCCCCCAACCTCGTCGACCGGATCTTCGAGGTGATCGCCGACATCAACCGGCAGGGGACGACCGTCCTGCTGGTGGAGCAGAACGCCGCGCGGGCGCTCGAGATCGCCGACCGCGGCTACGTGCTCGAGACGGGTCGAGTCACGCTCGCCGACAGCGCTGCGGCGCTGCGCTCGAACGAGCGGGTGCGCGCCTCGTATCTCGGCGAGTCGTAAAGATCCCCGCCCGCGTACGTACGATGGCTCTCGCGCCGAAGTGGCGGAACTGGTAGACGCGCCGGACTCAAAATCCGGTTCCCTTCGGGGAGTGTGGGTTCGAATCCCACCTTCGGCATCGCTCAGCATTTACGCTCGGTCCCGATGGCGAAGAACGTCGGGATCCTCACCGGCGGCGGCGACTGCCCCGGCCTCAACGCGGTGATTCGCGCCGTCGTCCGCCGCGCCGACGCGGCGGGCTGGCAGACGGTCGCGGTGCGCGAGGGGTGGCGCGGCCTCGTGGAGCCGATCTTCGAGGACCTCGGCGCGTCGCAGGTTTCCGGGATCCTCCCCCGCGGCGGGACGATCATCGGCACGAGCCGGACGAACCCGTTCAAGGTCGAGGGAGCCGTCGAGCGGGTGCTCCAAAACTTCGCCGACCGCGGCCTGGACGCACTCGTCGCGATCGGCGGCGAGGACACGCTCGGCGTGGCGGCACGGCTCTACGCGGAGCATCGGCTCCCGGTCGTCGGCGTCCCGAAGACGATCGACAACGACCTCTCCGGAACCGACTACACGTTCGGGTTCGACACGGCCGTCTCGATCGCGACCGAGGCGATCGACCGCCTCCATACGACCGCCGAGTCGCACAACCGCGTCATGGTCGTCGAGGTGATGGGCCGCCACACCGGCTGGATCGCCGTGATGAGCGGCATCGCCGGCGGTGCCGACGTGATCCTCGTCCCCGAGATCCCGGTCGACTTCGAGGAGGTCGCGGAGTCGATCCGGAGCCGGCACGCGCGCGGCAAGAACTTCTCGATCGTCGTGGTCAGCGAGGGCTGCGAGCTACCCGGCCTCGCCGACGCGGGCGAGCAGGATCAGTTCGGCCACGTGATCCTCGCGAAGCGCGGGGTCGGCGACGCGCTCGGGCGGGAGATCGAGCAGCGCACGGGCTTCGAGACGCGAGTCACCGTGCTCGGCCACGTGCAGCGCGGCGGCTCGCCGACGGCGCGTGACCGCGTGCTCGCGACGAGGTTCGGGCTCGAGGCGGCGGACCTCGCGCTCGGCGGCGAGTACGGCCAGATGGCGGCCCTGCGAGGGGACGATGTGGTCGCCGTCCCGCTCGCGGAAGCGACCGCGCAGCTGAAGGTCGTGCCACGCGAGTGGTACGACGTCGCGCACGCTTTCTTCGGCTAGCCGCTCAGCGGATCCGCGCCGCGACGATCACGGCCATCTCCGGCGCGACGAGGATCTCCGCGGCGGCGAGCCGTGGGTCGCGGAGCAGGAACTCGCGCACCTCGTCGCCGTCGATCGGACGTCCGGGCGTCATGTCGTCCTTGACGAGGAGGCCGCCCGGCTCGACGAGGGCGAGGATCGCATCCCACTTCTCCTCGGTCACCGGCCGGAGCCCGCCGTCCACGAAGACGAGCCCGAAGGAGCCGCGACCGCGCAACTGCTCGAAGACGTCGCCCTCGAGCAGCTCGACGTTCGCGAACCCGGCGAGGCGCTCGCGCGCGAGCGCGACGCGCTCGGGGTCTCGCTCCACGGTGACGACGCTGCGCGCGGTCTCCGCGAGGACGGCGGCCGTCTCCCCGTAGGCGGTGCCCAGCTCGGCGACGCCCCGTCCCGTGGCGAGCACGCGCAGGAGCGCTTGCACCTCGGGGATCGCGGTCGCGCCGCCGGTCAGAGAAGTTCCCGGTCGCGGACGATCACTGCGTCGACGCCCGCCCGCTCGAGCTCCTCGAAGAGGGCCTCGTTCGTCTCTCGCAGCTCGGCGATCACCAGCTTCCCGGCGGGCACGTCCGCGAGCAGGTCGAGGACGGTCTCGAAGGTGCCGTTGAGGAGCAGCAGCTCTGGATCGAACCTCTCGAGCACCTCCTCGAGCTGCTCCTCGTCGTCCACCCACAGTGCGAGCTCGAGGTCCTCCCCGGCCTCGACTCGGTCCGCGTCCGATGCGC
Organism: Thermoleophilia bacterium; assembly: GCA_025933895.1. GTDB lineage: Bacteria > Actinomycetota > Thermoleophilia > Gaiellales > Gaiellaceae > Palsa-739. Next base: position 807 of record JAICZB010000040.1, on the reverse strand, counting down.
GGACGACGCAGGCGTCGGCGTGCCGGAGGCCGTCCGTCCCGGCGTTGACCCAGAAGCAGAGGATCGGAAGCGTGGTCGCTTCCCGCACCGACGCGACGTCGCCCACGACGGCGACCGCCTCGGCGCCGTTGGCCTCGGCTTCTCGTGCGCTCTCCGGATCGCTGACGAGTGCGACGAGCGAGATCCCGTCGCCCTCGGCGATCGCGTGGCTCAGCAGGCGTTCAGTCACTGCCCCATCGGGTGCCAGACGGTCTTCAGCTCGAGGAAGGCGGCGATTTCCCACGGGCTCTGGACGTCGGCGCGGCCGTGCACGACCCGCTTGACGTTGTCGGCTGCGAGTCGCTCGAGGTCGGGCGCGTCGCCGTCGCCACCGCAGAGGTCGATCGCGTTCACATCCATGTGCGCCGCGAGGACGGGCGCGAGCTCGGTGTGGTGGCCGGTCAGGAGGTTGACGACCCCGCCCGGCACGTCGCTCGTCGCTAGCGCCTCCGCCAGCTCGATCGACACGAGCGGCCGGGTCTCCGACGCCACCGCGACGACGGAGTTGCCGCCGACGAGCGGCGGAAGGAGGCGGGTCACGAGCCCGAGCAGCGGCGGCTCGTCGGGAGCGAGGACGGCGACGACTCCCGTCGGCTCCGGCACCGTGAAGTTGAAGTACGGGCCGGCGACCGGATTCGAGCCGCCGAGCACCTGCGGGAGCTTGTCGGCCCACCCCGCGTACCAGACGACGCGGTCGATCGCGCGCTCCACCTCCTCGCGGCCGGTGCAGAGCTCCGCGAACTCCGCGGCCCGAGCCTCCAGCATCTC
>JAICZB010000232.1 GCA_025933895.1 Thermoleophilia bacterium | reverse complement strand
GGCCTCGTCGGCGTGGTGGCCGTTCGCGCTCGGCACCCCGGCCGCCTCGGGAGCTTCGCGCCGGGCGATACGACGGCGACGTGACGCGAGAGCCGCGTTCACGACCATCCGCCACACCCAGCCCTCCACCGATCCCTCGCTCCGGAACGACCGCTGCGCGCGGAGCGCCTGCGCGAATCCGTCCTGCACCGCGTCATGCCCGCTCGCCTCGTCGCCGAGGATCGCGGTCGCCACTCGCAGGAATTGCCGGTAGCGCCGCCGATAGACCACTTCGAGCTCGTCCCCGAGCGGCTCGCTTCGCGTCATCGCCCATACGATGCACGAGCGCTCCCATTTTGTTTAGGCGGGGAACAGCTTCCAGTTCCCCTCGGAGACGACCTCGACGGTGCCGTCGACCACCTGGATGGCGGTCTCGTCGTCGATCGCGTATGCCGGGCCGTCGATCCCCGCCGCCCAGCTCTCCGCCTCGGCCATCGTGTTCCCCGGCAGGCCCTCGTCAGCGAGGTGCGGGCAGATCGAGAAGTCGACGAGTCCGAGCGTCTCGTCGCCGCCGGTGGGCGGCTTCCACTGGACGAAGTCCTCGCCGATACGCGGCGTCATCACCATGCTCCCCGCGCTCAGTCCCACCCAGACCGTGTCGGGCAGCGACGGCAGGAGGTCCGCGACACCGGACTCCCGCATCCAGTGGCCGAGATACAGGGCGTCGCCGCCGTTCACCAGCAGGACGTCCGCCTCGCGGACCCACGTCTCCCAGCGTTCTCTGTCGATGCTCGGCAGCGCGGTCAGCTCCAGCACTCCCACGGACTTCCAGCCCAGCTCGGTCATGGGACAGCGTGGCTCCTGTCCGCTGATGAAATCCCATGCTCTGCCTGGACCGGCCATCGGGTGCGCATACGACGCGGTCGGGATGCAGAGGGCGTCGGACTCGGCGAGCGGTTTGCCGAGCAGGCCGACCAGCGCGTCGTGGATGCTCGAGTTCTTGATGCCGGCCGAAGTGAGCAGAAGCTTCATGTGCCTCCTGGGGTCGTCAGTGCACGCGGGAACGTCCGGATCCGGACGCGGTAGAGACTCGCAGACCGGCGAGAACTCATCGGCTGGACGGGCCCGTCCCGGCGGCGAAGTACGCTGACGGCGTGCTTGCGGCGAACGGCCCGCACCTCAGCGTCCTCGACGAGCTTGCGGATCACCTCGGCGTCGTCTGGGGCGCGCTCGTCGCGTTCGCGGTCGTCGTCCTGCTGACCCCTGCGGTCGGGGGGATGGCCCGCCGGCTCGGCGTCGTCGACGCGCCCGGCGGCAGGCGGGTGAACCAGCTGCCGGTGCCGCGGCTCGGCGGGCTCGGGCTCTTCCTCGGCCTGCTCGTGCCGGCGCTCGCCTTCCTCCATCTCGGCCACCAGACTCGCGGGCTGCTGCTCGGCGCCGCGGTCGCCGTCACGGTCGGGATGGTCGACGACTTCCGCGGTCTCCCGTGGTACGCGAAGCTCGGTGGACAGGCGGCGGCGGCGGGCGTCCTGACCGGATTCGGTGTCTGGGTCGACCGGTTCACGTTTCCGTTCGTCGGCATCCATACCCTGCCGTCGGGCGTCGGGATCCCGCTCACGATCGTCTGGATCGTCGCGATCATGAACATGGTCAATTTCCTCGACGGGCTCGACGGGCTCGCGGCGGGGGTCGCCGCGATTGCGGGCCTGACCTTCAGCGTGATCGCGCTCTCGCTCGGGAAGGTCGACGCCGCCGTCCTCTCGGCGATCGTGTTCGGCACCTGCGTCGGCTTCCTCCGCCACAACTTCTATCCGGCGCGGATCATCATGGGGGACTCCGGCGCGCTGCTGCTCGGGTACGTGCTCGCGGCCGTCTCCGTGCAGGGCCTCCTGAAGACCGCGGCGACCGTGGCCCTGTTCTTCCCGCTGCTCGTGCTCGCCGTTCCGATCGTGGACACGACCTTCGTCGTCGTGCGCCGGCTGAAGCACGGGGAGCGGGTGTTCGAGGCCGACCAGGCGCACCTGCACCACCGTTTCCTGCGCCGCGGCTTCTCGCAGCGGCGGGCGGCGGTGACGATCTGGGGCTGGTGCATCACGCTCGCCGCCGCCGCGTTCGCGACCCGCTTCGTCCCGTTCCGCGCCCACGGCGTCTGGCACGCCTGGTGGACGCTGCTCGCCGGGGCAATCGGTCTCGCCGCCGTGCTCTTCTCGGTCTACGTCGTCTACGTGCTCGAGATCGTGAAGCTCGGCAACCGGATCCAGAGGCGGCGGAAGGCGGACGACCCGCTGCGGAAGATCGCCTGAGCTCGTCCGGACTCCGATTCGACCGGCGCTACCGCGGCGGCGAGATCGGCGCCGAGCGGTGGGTCGACGACGCCGGCCGCGCGTTCGTCCTCAAGCGCGGCAGCAGTGCGGCGCGGGCGGCTGCCGTGACGGCTCGGCTGCGCGAGCTCGAGTATCCGGCGCCTCGCTACGTTCGGGTCGAGGCAGAGTGGGCGCTGCAGGAGGAGCTGCCCGGAGAGCCGCTCGAGCCGTGGCGCCCGCTCTCCGACGAGATCGCGGGCGAGTTGATCGCGCTGCAGGAGCTCCAGTCGGAGGCCTTTCCTGGAGCAGGCGCCTGGGCCGGCTCGTGGCGGCGGGTCGTCGCCTCCTCGGTGCTCTCGGGCGCCCGCTCCTATCTGAGGCTCGCGACGCTCCGCGACCACTCGGACCGCTCGCGCGAGCTGCTCGCGCGCTGTCAGGATGCGGTGCGCCGCTTCGGCGAGCGCGTGCCGGAGCTGGACGGGATCGTCCACTGGGACTTCACGCCGGACAACGTCCTGGCCCGGGACGGTCGCGTCACGGGCGTGATCGACTGGGAGGGCGCGCGCCCCGGCGACCCGCGATTCGACCTCGTCACGCTCGCGTTCTACGCACCCGGCACGCCGCTGCTCGAGCGGGCTCTCGCCGACGTCGACGCCGGCCTGCGCGCCGTCTACCGGGCGCATTTGTGCGTCCGGCAGGCGGAGTGGTCGCTGCGCCGGCATGACGCGGCGACCGGCGAGCGGATGCTCGCCTATGCGCTCGAGGTCGCGTCGGGCTTCCGGGCCGTCTGAGCCTCCACGACTGGACGCGTCCTGCGCAGACACGGCTCGGTGCCAGGCACCGAGCCATGTCCGTTTGGCCCGAAGATCAGAAACGGCCTGCTAACTGCGGATTCGTGCCGGCGGCTCTGTCGGCTCGGGACACGGCCTGGTGCCTGGCACCGAGACGGGGGCCGTTCAGCGCTGTTCGGCGCGGGCGACGAAAGACGCGAGGAGCTCATTGAACGGTGCGCCGAGCCGCTGCACCGAATGCCCTGCGCCCGGCAGGACGGCGCGCTCGATGCCGAGCCGCTGCTCGAGCACGTCGCACACCGCCTCGAAGGCAGCGCTGTGCCCGCCCGAGACGACGAGCTTCGGGAACGGCGCCCGCGCGAGGTCGTCCAGCGGGATCACCGCCTCGGCGGGGGAGCGCTCGACCATCAGAGTGCGTGCTCCCTGGAGGAGCTCCGGCGTGAAGTTCCCGGGCGGAGTCGACGAGCCGACGAGAGCGAGGAAGCCGCGCAGGAACTCGCCCGGATCGCGCGGGCCGCTCGTCCAGTGCTCCTCGATCCGCCCCATGAACTCGTCCGCCGCCGGAATCCCGCGCGCGACACCGAAGGCCGGTGGCTCGATCACCGTCAGCGAGCGCACAAGCTCCGGATGCCGCGCGGCGGCGAGCAGCGCGATCACGCCGCCGTACGAGTGCCCGACGAGGTGCGCCCCCGGCTCGAGGAACTGCTCCAGCCAGACCGCCTCGTCCTCGAAGTCGACATGCTCCACATCCGGTCCGGGAGGGAAGCCGCGCCGATTCGGCGCCGCGATCTCGAACTGCTTCGCGAGTGGTTTCTGGGCGCTCCAGGTCAGGTCCGCGTTGACGACGGAGCCGTGAACGAACAAGAGGCGAGATTGGCTATCCATGCGGGTTTCGGGTGTCACAAAGTACCCCCTCGCGCGCCCTTCCACGCTGCTATTCTCGCCCCGGATG
>JAICZB010000153.1 GCA_025933895.1 Thermoleophilia bacterium | reverse complement strand
GTACGACCCGATGATCGCGAAGCTCATCGCGCACGGCGACACGCGGGAGGAGGCGTTCGACCGGCTGGCGCGGGCGCTGCGCGAGACGGAGATAGGCGGCGTCACGACCAATCTCCCGTTTCTCCGCTGGCTCGTCGGGCACCCACTGGTTCGCGCAGGCCGCATCACGACGGCGTTCCTGACCGAGAGCCCGGCCATGTCCGAGCCGCCGGCAGCGGCACCGGCAGAGGTCTGGAGCGAGCCGTGGCGGCTGAACCTTCCCCCTCCGCCGGTGCGGCCTGCGCCCGACGCCGACGCCGTCGCGGGTGGACACGGCTTCGGCGGACGCGAGCAGGCGGAGGTCGTCGCTCCGATGCCCGGCACGGTGATCCGCGTGCTGGTCGAGCCGGGCGCCGCGGTCGCAGCACGGCAGCCGCTCGTGGTGCTCGAGGCGATGAAGATGGAGACGCCACTCGTCTCGCCCTACGAGGCCACCGTCCGGGCTGTCCACGTCGGTGAGGGCGACCGCGTCGCGGGCGGCGCCGTGCTCGTGGAGCTGGACGAGTAGTGGACGTCGTGCAGCTCGACGACGCAACCGCGTTCCTCGAGCAGGCCGGGCCGCTCCTACTCGCCGACGAGGCGCGCCACAACCTCATCCTCGGAATCGCCGGCACGATCCGGGACTCGCCCGACCTGTACCTGACGCGAAACCTCTGGCTCGTCCGCGACGGCGACCAGGTCGTCGGCGCCGCGCTGCGAACGCCGCCGTACAACCTCATCCTCGCCCGGCCGCGGTCGAAGCAGGCCCTCGCCGCGCTCGCGGAGACGGTCGCGGGCGAGGAGCTGCCCGGGATCGTCGGCACCGAGCCGGAGGTGCACGAGTTCGCCACGATGTGGTCCGGCCGCAGCGGCATTTCGGCGCGCACGAGCATGCGACAGGGCGTGTACGCGCTCGAACAGGTCGAGCCGCTGTCCGCGGTGCCGGGCTCGGCCCGCGTCGCGGAGGAAGGCGACCTCGAGCTCGTGCTGCGCTGGTGGCTGGCCTTCGGGGACGAGGTACTGCACGAGGGAGGGCCGGGCCGCGAGCGCGCCGAGGAGAACGTCCGCCACAAGCTCGCCTCGCCGACGGGCGGCTTCCTCCTCTGGGAGGAGGGCGGCGACACGGTCTCCCTCGCCGGCTGGGGCGGGCCGACGCCGAACGGCATCCGCGTCGGGCCGGTGTACACGCCGCCGGAGCTGCGCGGACGCGGCTACGCCACTGCCCTCACCGCAGAGCTCTCGCAGCGCCTGCTCGACGGTCGCCTCGTCGACGGCGGCCGCCGCTTCTGCTTCCTGTACACGGACCTCGCCAACCCGACCTCGAACGCGATCTACGAGCGGATCGGCTACCGACGCGTCGCCGAGTCGGCGGAGATCGTCTTCGGCTGAGGCCTATTGCGGAAACAGCTTCTGGAGCTTCATCGCCGCGCCCATGTCGCCCTTGAGCTTGATCTTGCCGGTCATGTACGCGCTGGTCGCGTTCTGGTCGCCCGCGAGGATCTTCTGGAACACCTCTTCGGAGGCGCTGATCGTGACGTCCGCGTCCTGAACGCCCTCGGCGACGCTGACGTTGCCGTCCTCGACCTTGACCGTCCACTGGCCGGCTCCCTCGATGTCGAAGACGTAGGAGTTGCTCATGCCGGCCGTCTTCGAGGTGTCGGCCTGAGACGGAAGCGTCTCGAAGAACTCCTGCACGGTGCCTGGCATCTATCGCTCCTTCTCGGGTCGCGTAGGCGTCGGCGCGAGTCTATGCGGCGCAGGCGGCGCGGCAGCAGCGATACCATCGCGCTCCGATGACCAAGGTCGAGATCGCGCTGCCGGGACAGGCCGGCGCGGACGCGCTGGCACTGCCGGTCGCCCAGCCCCTGGGCGGTGACGGCTCGAAGATCCTGGACGGCAAGCTCGGCGGCCGGCTGAGCAGGCTCGGCGAGAGCGGCGAGCTGCGGGGCGACCGCGGCGAGACGGTCCTCCTCCACCTGAACGGCGAGCTCGAGGCTCCGCGCCTCGTCGCGGCGGGTGTCGGGAAGCGCGAGAACGTCGATCCCGACGCTCTGCGCACCGCCGGAGCGGCGGCGGCCCAGGCCCTTTCGCGGGTCGGCGGAACGCTCGTCTGGCTGCTCGACGAGTCGCTTCCGGTGCCGCTGCCCGAGCAGGCCGCGGCGCTCGTGGAAGGGACGATCCTCGGCTCCTACTCGCCCGGTCACTGGAAGTCGAAGGACGACGCGCGGGCGCCGGAGCGCATCGTGATCGGGCATGCCGACGATCCGGAGCTGCAGGCGGCCGTCGAGCGCGCCGCCGTCGTCGCCGAGCGCGCGAACCGCGCGCGCGACCTCTCCAACATGCCGCCGAACGAGCTCACACCGCACACGCTGGGCGAGAAGGCGCAGGAGCTCGCGGCCGAGCTCGAGCATCTGACCTGCGCTGTCCTCGCGACGAAGGAGCTCGACGACCTCGGCATGGGCGCGCTGACCGCGGTCGGCCGCGGCAGCCGCAACGAGCCGCGCCTGATCGTGCTGCGCTACGACCCGCCCGGCGCGCGCGACGACATCCTGCTCGGGCTGGTGGGCAAGTCGATCACGTTCGACGCCGGCGGGATCTCGATCAAGCCGTCCGGCGGGATGCAGGACATGAAGGGGGACATGTCCGGCGGCGCCGGGACGCTGCACGGGATCGGCGCCCTCGCCGCGCTCGGCACGCCGGTGCGGGCGATCGCAGCTCTCGCCGCCGCCGAAAACCTGCCCGGCGGCGACGCGTTCCGGCCGGGCGACATCCTCCGCGCAGCGAACGGCAAGACGATCGAGGTCATCAACACGGACGCCGAGGGACGGCTCGTGCTCGCCGACGCGCTCTGGTACGTCCGCCGTGAGGGAGCGACGCACGTGCTCGACCTCGCGACGCTCACGGGCGCGATGGAGCTCGCGCTCGGCGACCTCTACGCCGGCGGCTTCGCGAACGACAAAGACTGGGAAGACCGGATCGTCGAGGCCGGCCGCCGCAGCGGCGACCTCGTCTGGCCGTTCCCGCTCCACCCCCGCTACCGCCGTTACATCGACTCGGCGTTCGCGGACATGAAGAACGGCTCGACGCTGCGGCAGGGCTCCCCCGCCCTCGCCGCCGAGTTCCTGCACGAGTTCGCCGGTGACGGCCCGTGGATGCACGTGGACATGGCCGGCCCTGCCTTCCTCGAGCGCAGCCGCGGCGATTACCTGCGCGTGCCCGGCGGCACCGGCTACGGCGTGCGGCTCATCGCCGAGCTGGGCAGAATGCTCGCTTGAACTTCGAGCTCAGCGACGAGCAAGAGCTGATCCGTCGCACCGTCCGCGAGTTCGCGGAATCGAAGGTCTCGCCCGTGGCCGAGGAGCTCGACCGCGAGGCGCGCTTCCCGTACGAGCTCGTCTCGGAGCTCGCCGAGCTCGGATTGATGGGGCTGCCGATCCCGGAGGAGTACGGCGGAGCCGGCGGCGACACCGTCTCCTACGCGATCGCGATCGAGGAGCTGTCGCGGATCGATTCCTCCGTGGCGATCACCGTCGCCGCGCACACCTCGCTCGGGACGATGCCGATCCTGCTCTTCGGCAACGACGAGCAGAAGCAGGAATGGCTGCCGCGCCTCGCCTCCGGCCAGGGCCTCGCCGCGTTCGGGCTGACGGAGCCGGACGCCGGATCGGACGCGGGGGCGACGCGCACCAAGGCCGAGCTGCGGAACGGCGAGTGGGTGATCGACGGCTCCAAGATCTTCATCACGAACGCAGGAACCGACATCAGCGCCTGCGTCACGATCACGGCGCGCACCGGAGAGGACGAGATCTCGAACCTGATCGTCCCGAACGGCACGCCCGGCTACGAGATCTCGGCTCCGATGCACAAGCTCGGCTGGCACGCTTCCGACACGCGCGAGCTCGCCTTCCGCTCGTGCGCCGTTCCGGAGGGGAATCTGCTCGGCGAGCGCGGTCGCGGATTTCGCCAGTTCATGGAGATCCTCGACGGCGGCCGCATCTCGGTCGCGTCGATGGGCGTCGGGCTCGCGCAAGGCGCCTACGACCTCGCAACCGCCTACGCGAAGGAGCGCCACCAGTTCGGCAAGCCGATCGCGAGCTTCCAGGCGATCCAGTTCCAGCTCGCCGACATGGCGACGGAGATCGAGGCCGGACGCCAGCTCGTCCATCGTGCGGCGTGGCTCAAGGACACGGGACAACCGTTCGCCCTCGCCGCGGCGCAGGCAAAGCTCTACACCGGGCTCCTCTCGAACCGCGTGGTGAACGCCGCGCTCCAGATCCACGGCGGCTACGGATTCATGGAGGAGTTCGCGATCGCGCGGCTCTACCGCGACCAGAAGATCCTCGAGATCGGCGAGGGCACGAACGAGGTGCAGCGCATGGTCATCGCCCGTCATCTCGGCTTCTGAGCGGGTAGCTCAGGTAACTGCGTACAGGCGCCAAGGGTCCGCGACGCCCTTCAGCGTGTGCTCTCCACGCTCGTCGAACCCGAGTCCGGACCCGGCAACCAGGTCCTTGACCGTGCTCGAGATGAGGATCTCGCCGGCGCCGGCAGCCGCCCCGATCCGTGCGCCGATGTGGACGGCGATGCCCACGAGCTTGCCGCCGCTCTCCTCGCACTCTCCGGCGTGGATCCCGCACCGGACATCGACACCGAGCTTCTTCAGCTGGTCGCGAACGGCTGCAGCGCACTGCACTGCGCGGGCGGCGCTGTCGAACGCAACGAAGAATCCGTCGCCCGCCGAGTCGATCTCGCGGCCGCGGAAGCGGCGAATCTGCTCGCGCACGAAGGCGTGGTAGTCGCTCAGAAGCCGCCGCCAGCGCTCGTCGCCAAGCTCGGTCGCGCGGCGGGTGGAGTCGACCATGTCGACGAAGAGCAGCGTCGTCAGGAAACGGGCGGTGTCGACCGTCAGCTCGTCGGCGATCTGGACCGGGCGCTCCCAGTGCCTTCCGGGAAGGATGAGGACCGATCCCGTGGCCTGCGCGACCAGCGCACCGTCGGGGCCCGTGATCGGGCACGTGACGACGGCGATCGTCCGCCCGCGATGGACGACCGTGGCGCGCGCGACAAGCTCTCCCTCCGCCGGCACCACTGGACGCAGGAAGTAGAGCTTGAGATCGATCGTGTTGAACGCCGTCGCCGCAGGGACTGTGGTGGCCCCCGAGAGCAGGATCGCCGCGTCCGCGAGGAACGCGATCGCCCCGCCGTAGACGACTCCGAACGGGTTGGCCAGCCAGCCCGAGGCCGGCATCGTCATCACCATCTCCCCTTCTCGCGTCTCCACCCCGCGCAGGCCCATGAGCCGGAAACCGGGGGGCACGAACTCGCCCGCGACAACCTGCTCCATCACGGTGAGCCCAGGCGTCGAGTCCCAGTAGTCGGGGCCATACACCTCCCCCTCGACCTCGCGGAGATAGGGATCCGGCAGATCGGAGGCCGCCGGCTGGACGACGTCGCGCGCGGCGAGGATCTCCGGATCGACACGGAAGAGGACGCACCGCGACGAGGCGTGGCCGAGCAGCCGCCCTCGCCCGTCCTCCAGCGTCGCCTCCGCGAGTCCCAGCGAGCGCGTGCCGTGGATCAGCCGGCCGCGCCCGATGATCGTCTGACTCCTGATCGTGGGCGCTCGGAGGAAGCTCACGGAGAGCTCCGACGTCGTGATCCCGATGCCCGGCGGTGCACTGGTCAGCACCGCGGAGCCGACAGCCATGTCCGCAACGAAGGCGGTCGTCCCGGCGAAGAAGACGCCTGCTCCCGACTGCCACCACTCGCTCGCGGGCATCCAGGCTGTCGCCATCCCGAGCCCGACCTCGGACAGCCGTAAGCCGGTGAGCCTCGTGACGGGAGCATCCGGCAACCGCCGCTCGAGACCGGCCCGCAGCACCTCCAGGCCGGACGACTGGAGCACGTCGGCACCCCAGGTCGATCCGCGCGGCTGCTCCGTCACCACAAGCTGAGTCACGTCGGCCGATCCTATGCGGCGGCCCGCGCTGGCGCGATCGCGGGCACAATCGAGGTGTGCTTCCGGTCGTCGCAGCGGCGGTCGCGGCCGTGCTGTTCGCGCAGGCGGTCGTTCGGCTGCGCCGCCGGGGGCGCGCCGATCTCGCCGGCTGGGATCGAGTCGCGCTCTTCGCGGCCGGGCTCGGAGTCACGGTGTTCGCGCTCGTCGGTCCGCTCGACCGGCTCGCCGACGAGAAGCTCCTCTCCGCGCACATGGGCCAGCACGTGCTGATCGGCGACCTCGGCCCAGCGTTGATGGTGACGGCCCTGCGCGGGGCGCTGCTCGTCTTCTTCCT
>JAICZB010000100.1 GCA_025933895.1 Thermoleophilia bacterium | reverse complement strand
TCGTCGAGGAGGGCCAGGACATCGCCGAGGATGCGCCGCTCGTCGAGATCGCGACCGACAAGACGACGGTCGAGATCCCGTCGCCGGCGGAGGGGACGGTCTCCCGGATCCTCGTTGCGGAGGGCGAGGTCGTGCCGGTCGGCACTGTCCTCGTCGTGATCGGCGGCGCCGGTTCTGGCCATGTCCCGGTGCCAGGCACCGAGACACGTCCCGAGGAGGCGCCGGCTCACGCGGTCTCCCCCGGAGACGCGAAGGTCCGCGCCACGCCACTCGTTCGCAAAGTCGCTCAGGAGCTCGGAATCGACCTCGCGGGTGTCACCGGCACCGGACCGCAGGGGCGGATCACGGAAGAGGACGTACGCGCGGCGGTCTCTTCAGGCCATGTCCCGGTGCCTGGCACCGAGACACGTCCTGAAGGGACGCGTGTACCCCTCCGCGGGGTGCGCCGGCAGATGTTCGAGCACCTGACGCGTGCGCATAGCGAGATCCCGGCCGTGACCTGGGTCGAGGAGTGCGACTTCACGGAGGTCGAGCTGAAGCGGCTCGTACCGCTCGTCCTCCACGCCGTCGTCGAGTCCCTCCGCGAGTTCCCGGAACTCAACGCGCGCGTCGAGGACGGGGAGCTCGTGCTGCTCGATCGGTATGACATCGGTGTCGCCGTCCAGACCGAGCACGGGCTCGTCGTCCCGGTCGTGCACGGCTGCGAGCGCCTCTCGCTCGACGAACTCGACGCCGAGGTGAAGCGGCTCGCGGAAGCGGCGCACGCAGGGACGCTGAGGCCCGAGGAGCTGCGCGGCGGTACGTTCACCGTCACGAGCGCCGGCAAGGCGGCGGGCCTGTTCGTGACGCCGCTGGTCAACCATCCCGAGACAGCCATCCTCGGCATCCACCGGATCGACGAGCGGCCGGTCGTGCGGGAGGGCGAAGTCGTCGTCCGCCGGATGGGGAACCTCTCGGTCACGTTCGACCACCGCGTGATCGACGGCAAGCGCGCCGCCGACTTCGGGCTCGCGGTGATCGGCCGCCTGCGCGGCGGCGGCTAGGCGACGGCTTCTACCGGCTCGGCCTCGGCCAGGTGCGGCTCGAGCATCGACTCGATCCGCGGCGCGGTCGCTCGGCCCTCGAGCCGCGAGACGACGCGCCTCTCCACGATCAGCGCGAGCGAGGGCACCTGGCTGACGCGGAAACGCTCGGCGACCTCGGGCCGGTCGTCCACGTCGACCTTGCTCACGCGGAGCCGATCGCGTTCCTTGCGCGCGATGTGGGCGAGCAGACTCTCCATCCGCCGGGCGGGGCCGGAGCGGTGGGAGGTGAAGAAGACGAGAAGCGGACGTTCGTCGGGGGTCACTTTGGGCCTCCTGGCGGGGTCTGGGCAAACAACGGTCGAGAGCCGCCCGCGGTTACGGTTCCCGCGTGGGTTCGTGGTACTGGATCGGCGTGAGCGCCGGCCTCGGCGCTGCGGCCGGGTTGCTCGTCGCGGCCGCGGTGGGCGCGGCCGTGCGCGTCGTCCTCGTCGTGGCAGGCATCGCCGCGGTGCTCGCGGGGGCATTGCTCGGCTTCGGTATCGACGAGTGGCAGCCCGGCGGCTGGCCGGACATCGCCCTCGGTGCCGGCGGAGCTCTGGCGGGGATCCTGGCCGCGGCGCCAACCGTGAGCGGCGCGCTCAGACGCGGCGGAACGCGGGTCGCCACGGGAACGCTCGTCGTCGGCGCCGCCCTCGTCGTCGCAGCGATCGCCTGGATTCCCGCCGCGGGCTACCTCGTTGCCGTGGCGCTTCTGGCCCTCGCAGTGCTGCTGCGGCGGGCTCGGCCCGAGCGGTACGCCGGTTTGCGGACGCTCGCCCGCGACGAGTAAACCGGCGGCGTGGCCCGCAAGCTTGTCCTGATTGTCGTGGACGGGATGACCCCGGCGGCGTTCGAGCGCGCGGTCGAGGGCGGACGCGCGCCGGCGATGGCCTTCCTCGCCGAGCACGGCGACTACCGGCAGGCGACCTCGGTCTTCCCGTCGCTCACGCCCGTCTGCCTCACGTCGATCGCGACCGGCGCCGGCCCCGGCGTCCACCACATCCCCTCGCTCGTCTGGTGGAGCCGTCAGGAGCGCCGCATCGTGGAGTACGGCTCTTCCTTCGCGGCTCTGCGCGCGGCCGGCCTCTCGCACTCGCTGCTGGATCCGATCTTCAACATGAACGCGAGCCATCTCTCGCCGGACGCGGTCACGGTCTACGAGGCGCTCGAAGACGCGGGTCTCGTCTCGGCTGCCGTGAACATCACCTGCTACCGGGGCCGGAACCGCTACCTGCCGACGCTCCCCGGCGTCGGCCGCGCCGCGTACGGGCCGCGCCGCTTCTTCTTCTACGGCCTCTTCGAATCGGACCGGACGGGGGCGCCGTTCGCGGTCCGCAACCGCCGCGCGGGCTCGGTCGACGTGTACGCCGCGGCCGTGGGCCGCTGGCTCGTCACCCGCGACGGCTTCGACTTCTTCGCCTTCTACCTCTCCGGCTACGACTTCGCGTCACACGCGTCCGGCCCTGAGGGAGAGGCGGCCGAGCATGCTCTCGAGCAGGCCGATGCGGCGATCGGAGCGCTCTTCGACGCGGCCGGCGGGCCGGACGAGTTCCTCGACCGGTACGCGGTCGTGCTCATGTCCGACCACGGCCAGACGGCGGTCGGGCAGGCGGCGAGGCTGCAGGAGCCCTTCGCCGACATCGCGGACGAGGTGGTCGTCACCGCCTCGAACCGCGCGGGGCAGGTCTACCTCCTGCCCCACGCGCGCGTCGACGCCGCCGGGCTCGCGCGCCGGCTGGACGGTTTCCCTGCGGTCGAAGTCACGCTCCGTCGCGAGGACGGCGAGGCGGTCGCCCGCCGCGACGGTGCGGATGCGCCGGTGGAGAAGCTCGACCACCCGCACGCCGAGTGGAGGGCACGCTCGGCGCTCGCGAACCCGAACGCCGGCGAGCTGCTCGTCTCGGCCGCCGAGGGCTGGGAGCTCGCCGACCTCGGCGGCCACCATCACGCGGGCGGCGGCAGCCACGGCTCGCTCGTCGCGGGCGACTCCTTCGCGCCGCTCCTGACCGTCGGCCTCGGGGCCGAGCCGCAGCTGATCACCGACGTCGCGCCGGCCGTGCTCGAGCATTTCGGCGTGCTGGTGCCCGCGTCGATGGAGGCGCTCGCCGGTGTCGGCTGACGAGCGGGCGCAGATGGTCGAGTGGCAGCTGCGCCGGCGCGGGATCGGCGACGAGCGCGTGCTCGCCGCGATGGGACGCGTCCCGCGCGAGCTCTTCGTTCCTCCGCAGGTGCGCGACGCCGCGTACGCGGATGCCGCGCTGCCGATCGGGGTGGAGCAGACGATCTCGCAGCCGTACATGGTCGCGCTGATCGGCGAGCAGCTGGCGCTGCAGGGCGGCGAGCGCGTACTCGACGTCGGCACGGGATCGGGCTACCAGGCGGCCGTGCTCGCCGAGCTCGCCGCCGAGGTGCACACGATCGAGCGGATCCCAGAGCTCGCCGACTTGGCGCGCGCGAACCTCGCGGCCGCGGGCTACGGCGACCGCGTCCGCCTCCACGTCGGCGACGGCACGCTCGGCGCGCCGGAGTCCGCGCCCTTCGCCGCGATCGCCGTCGCTGCCGCGGCGCTCGAGGCGCCACCGGCGCTGTACGACCAGCTCGAGCTGCGCGGCCGTCTGGTCGTCCCCGTCGGCGGCTCCGGCGGGCAGTGGCTCGAGGTCGTCGTGCGAACGCCCGAGGGCCCGGCCGTCCTCCGCACCGTCCCTTGCCGGTTCGTCCCGCTGGTCGCGGGCCGGTAGGAGCCGGTTTTCCGCGGCAGCCGACGGGTGAGAAACGATGCGAGGATGGGGTCGAGGTCCGCCACTGAGCTGCTTCAACTCCCCGTGCAGCTCCAAGGCATCCGCCTCGGCCGGCCCGTCGACCTGCTCCTCGACCTCGAGGACTGGCGCGCGCTCGGTCTAGTCGTGCTCTGCGGCGACGAGAGCCGGCGCTTTCTCGTCTTCGCCGCTGCCGACCTGCAGGACGATGCGATCGCCGTGCCGTCGGCCCTCCTTCTGCTCGAGGACGTGGACTTCTACCTCGATCGCTCGCGCTCGCTGCGCTCGCTGCTCGGCTGCTCGGTCGTGAACGGGCGGCGCGGGCTCGGGGAGCTCCGCGACCTTCTCGTCAGGCCGGACGGCGGCGTCGAGGCGCTCGTGCTGGAGGGGGACGGGCGTGCGGCTGAAGTCGGGCCGGCCGGGGCGAGGGTCGAGCCCGAGCGAGTTTCCGCTGCCTGAAGCGAAAGAGACGCTACCCTCGCGGACGACCGTGGAACGCCCGGCCGCCACTCTCCAGCCCGCGCGGCCGCGCCTCCTCGCCTCGCTCCTCTCCGTTCGCAACTGGCAGGAGCTCGGCAAGTTCTGCGCGGTCGGCGCGGTCGGCTACCTCATCAACCTCGCGGTCTACGACGCCGTGCTGCACCGGGGAGTCCACTATCTCGTCGCGGCGACCTGCTCGTTCCTCGTCGCCGTCACCAGCAACTACACGTTGAACCGGCTCTGGACGTTCCGCGAGCATCGCGGTCACGTCGGCATCCAGGGGATGCGCTTCCTCCTCGTCTCGCTCACCGCGCTCGGAGCGAACCTCGTCGTGCTCCATCTGTTGATCGCCTACGGCGATCTCCCCAAGCTGCCCGCCCAGGCCGTCGCGATCGTCGCCGTGACCCCGCTGAACTTCATCGGGAACAAGCTCTGGTCGTTCCGGCGCGCAACGGCGTAAGTACCTTGGGTCTGGTGAGGGGTCTCCTCGCCGCCACCCTCGCTGCGCTCGTCGCTGCCGCCTTCGCTCCCTCGGCGTTCGCCTCGACGCGCACGACGGCCACGAGCCCCTCCTTCGACGGCAAGGGCCACCTCATCGAGACGCCGTTCGTCCCGCAGCGGCGACCGTCCCTGACGGCGAAACAGGTGCTGCGGACCTTCGAGCGCAACCCGAAGGTCGCGGCCTGGCTCTCGCGCTACCCGCGCTCCGGCCGCAGCCACGAGGTGACGCACGACTCGAAGACCGGCGAGTGGACGGTGAAGATCTGGTGGGGCGCCGCCGGTGAGATCGCGCAGGGCACGGTGCTCGACTCGAACGGCGCCGTGACCGAGGCGTGGACGGGCCCGCAGGTGGCGTGGGGGATGGCGCGCGGCTCGCCCGGCGCGTTCGGCGGCTCGGCGATCAACGACCCGTGGGTCTGGGGAGCGTTCTGTCTCGTCTTCCTCGTCGGGCTCGGCGACTGGCGACGGCCGCTCTCGCTCCGCAACCTCGACCTGCTCTTCCTGCTCTCGCCGACGGCCTCGCTCTGGTTCTTCAACCACGGCGACGTCTTCACGGCGGTGCCGCTGTTCTATCCGCTGCTCGTCTGGGTCGTGCTGCGCGGGACGTGGATCGGGATCCGGAACCGCGGCACGCCGGGTGCGCCGCGCTGGCCTGTCTGGGTGCTGCTCGGGGCCACGATCTTCCTCGCCGGCTTCCGCGTCGGCCTCAACGTCGAGAAATCGAACGTGATCGACGTCGGCTACTCCGGGGTGATCGGCGCCGACCGGATCGTCCGGGGACAGGCGCCGTGGGGGAACTTCCCGGTCGAGACGCTGCCGAGCGGCAAGTCGCTGAAGGCCTGCGGGAAACCCGACGCGTCGGGCGAGATTCGCGACCGGATCCAGACGAACGGCCGCTGCGAGAGCGCGAATCCCGAGGGCGACACGTACGGGCCGGTCGCCTACGAGTCGTACATCCCGGGCCGTCTCGCGCTCGGCTGGAGCGGGAAGTGGGACGACCTGCCCGCGGCGCACTTCACCGCGATTGCATTCGACCTGCTCACACTGCTCGGGCTCTTCCTCGTCGGCCTGCGCTTCGGCGGCCAGCGGCTCGGCGCCGTGCTCGCGTTCGCGTGGGCGGCCTATCCGTTCACCCAGTACGTCTCCCAGTCGAACACGAACGACGCGATCATGCCGTGCTTCCTCGTGTGGGCCTTCTGGCTCGTCTCGAGACCAGCGGCCCGCGGCTTCCTCGCGGGCCTGTCGGGCTGGACGAAGTTCGCTTCGCTGCTCATCGCGCCGCTCTGGCTCACCTACCCGGGACGGAGGCCGAGCCGCGCGTTCGCCTGGGGCTTCGTCGCCGCGACACTCGCGGCCTTCTCGATCCTCCTCTTCGCCTCGAACCCGTTCCACGAGGCGCATGTCTTCTGGTCGCGGACGGTCGGCTTCCAGATCGGACGCGCCGCCCCGTGGTCGCTCTGGGACTGGGGCCAGTACCACGCGCGCGGGCTGCCCGACCTCCACCTCGTGCAGCGAGCGCTGCAGGTGCTGCTCCTCGTCGGCGCGGTCGCGGTCGCCTTCGTCCCGCGGCATAAGTCTCCGCTCCAGCTCGCCGCCTTCACGGGAGCGCTCCTCGCCGGCTTCGAGCTCATCGTGACGTACTGGCTCTACACGTACATCCCGTGGTTCTACCCCTTCGCCGCCGTCGCCCTGCTCGCGCCGGCGCTGCCGCTGCGGCAGCTGGTCACGCAATCAGGCAGGGACGCGTACGAGCTCGATCGCCTCGGCGCGCCCCGCGTCGGTGCACGTGAGGAGGACGCCCTCCAGCCGCACGTCGCCTTCCGCCGGCTCGAACCGGACGGGTAGCCGGGTCCGCATCCGCGCGATCGCGAGCTCGGACCGGACGCCGATCACCGAGTCGTGCGGTCCCGTCATGCCCGCGTCGCTCACG
This sequence comes from Thermoleophilia bacterium, assembly GCA_025933895.1. Taxonomy (GTDB): domain Bacteria; phylum Actinomycetota; class Thermoleophilia; order Gaiellales; family Gaiellaceae; genus Palsa-739. The sequence goes on along the minus strand of JAICZB010000100.1, from coordinate 1,459 downwards.
GCCGCCGTGCCGCCGGCCAGGATGCGCGCGTCGTTCGTCTGGATGTGCGTGTGTGTGCCGATCACCGCGGTGACGCGGCCGTCGAGCCACGTCGCGAGCGCGACCTTCTCGCTCGTCGCCTCGGCGTGGAAGTCGACGACGACGACGGGTGCGGCGGCCCGCGCCTCCTCGACGAGCCCGTCGACGATCTCCCACGGAGAGACCGGCGTCGACAGGAAGAGCTGGCCGAGCAGGTTGAGGACGGCGACGCGGACACCGTTGCGCGCCTCGACGATGGTCATGCCGCGGCCCGGCGCCTCGGCTCCGGAGTTCGCCGGCCGGATCACCCGCTCGCTCGCGGCGAGGTAGCCGGCGATCCCGCCGCGCCGATAGGTGTGGTTGCCGAGCGTGACGACGTCCGCTCCGGCTGCCAGCAGCTTGTCGGCGAGCTTCCCGGTGATCCCGGCCCCGTCGGCGGCGTTCTCTCCGTTCACGATCGCGAGGTCGGCGTCGTACCGCTCGCGGAGCGCCGGCAGGTGCTCCTCCACGGCCCGACGCCCCGGGACGCCGAAGACGTCCGCGAGGAAGAGGATCTTCAGGGCCGGTGTCCCGTTCGGTGACGTATCGGCGCGACCGAGGACAACGCAGCGCGAAGCCTTGCAGCCGCCAGGGACGCCCTGACCGTTGCTGAGCGGGACACCTGATGCCTTCCTAGCCCGTCGTCAGCACCGGCGCCGCGCGGACCTCGACGGTCACGTGGTTCCCGGCGTCGTTCGTGTAGCGCGCGAGCGCCTGCCGCTCGACGACTGCGAGGTCGGCCACCCTGCCGAGCTTCGTCGCGCCGCTGACGACGGACGTGCCGACGGTGAGCGCCGGATCGGCGACGAGCTGCGTCACTGCGACGACGAGCGACGGAGCGTTCTGCGGCTGGATGTCGATCTCGGAGCCGTGCGCCTTCCCCTCTACGACGAACGGCCGGATCGCGACGACCGTCCCGTCGACCGGCGAGTAGACGTCGCTGCCGATCGGCGCGCCGACGTCGAGAGCCGACGTTCCGCCGTCCGCGAGCTGGTACCACCTGGGCGAGCCGCCGCCGCCGCCGAAGATGCCGTGCACGATCCGCTGCACGAGCCCCTCGTTCGCCTGGTGGCCGACGGGATCGAGGGAGAGGGCGCCGTCGCCCGCAGAGTGGTAGCCGATCGCCGTCAGGCGGCTCTGCGAGATCGGAAGCTGCAGGGGAACCTGTCCCCGCAAGGCGACGATCTCGACCGACGGCCGCGTCTGCGCGACGGAGGCCAGCGGCGTTCGCGGGACGACCGCCGAGGTCGGCACCGTCGGGCGGCTGAACGCGGTCAGGCCGAGCGCGACGAGGAACACCGCCGAGAGAACGACGAGAAGGGCGACCCGGCGCGCTCGGCGCGCAGCGCGCGCGCGTTGGCGTTCGACCCGTCGCCTTGGATACCGCAATGGGGACAGGTTC
>JAICZB010000197.1 GCA_025933895.1 Thermoleophilia bacterium | reverse complement strand
GTCGCGGCGGTGGCAGAGCTCGCGCCGACGGACGAGTGGAAGCGGCTGAAGACCTGCCGCGACGAGCACTGCCGCGTCGCCTTCTACGACCAGTCGCGGAACCGCTCGCGCGCGTGGTGCTCGATGGAGGTCTGCGGCAACCGCGAAAAGGCACGCAGCTTCCGCAAGCGGCACGCGACGAGCGCCGGCTAGCGATCTAGGCCGAGCGGGCCAGGTCGTCCGGTCCGGCGCCCGGCAGCGGCGCCTTGCTTCCACCTCCCGGCGGGGACGCTGCCGGCGGCGGCGCGGTCCTCAGGAACCGGTGGACGAAGAACGCGAACGCGGTCGCGCCACACGCCGACGGGACGAAGAAGACGAGGTTGAGGAGTAGGACGTGCGTCATGTCACACCCGTATGCCGTGCTGCCGCGAGAGCAAACTCGACCGCCTCCGCCGGTGTCTGCGCCCGCTGCGCGCCGTCGACCGCCCAGCCGGGCTCGAGCACGACGACCGGCCGCCCGAGCGTGAGCGCGAAGCCGATCTCGGCGAGCGTGCCGTAGCGCCCGCCGACCGCGATCACTGCGTCTCCCGACGCGACCACGGCGAGGTTCCGCCCGTGGCCGATGCCGGTGACGACGACATGGTCGAGCCACTCGTTCGCAGCGGCGCGCGTCTCGCCGGGGAGGATCCCGATCGTCGTGCCGCCGGCGCTCTTCGCCCCGCGCGAGGCGGCTGCCATGACCTCGCCGAGCCCGCCCGTCACGACCGTGGCGCCGCGCTCGGCGAGCAGCAGCCCGACCGTCTCGGCGTTCGCCTCGTGCTCGGTTCCGCTACCGACAACAGAGACCTGGATCGCCATCTGTGCGCGATGCTAGGTCACGTGAGCGCAACGAGACAGGCCCGCGGCGGCGTGCTCGTGCTCGGCGGAGGCTTCGCCGGCGCCTACGTCGCGCGCGAGCTCGGCGCGCGTGGGGCGACGGTCGTCAGCCGTGAGAACTTCATGCTCTACACGCCGCTCCTCCCGGAGGCCGCGTCCGGGACGCTCGAGCCTCGGCACTGCGTCGTGCCCCTGCGACCTATGTGCCCGCACGCCGAGCTGATCCTCGGCCGCGCAACCGCGATCGACCTCGACGCGCAGACAGCCGAGGTCGAGACCGACGAGGGAACGCAATCCATCGCATGGCAAGAGCTCGTGCTCGCGCTCGGCGCCGTGCCGCGGACGCTGCCGGTCCCCGGCCTCTCGGAGCACGCGCTCTCGTTCAAGTCGCTCGCCGACGCGATCAACCTCCGCAACCACGTCCTCCACCAGCTCGAGGCCGCAGACGCCGCGCTCGAGGAGGAGGAGCGAGCACGGCGGCTGACGTTCGTCTTCGTCGGCGCCGGCTATGCCGGAGTCGAGGCGCTCGCGGAGCTGTCCGACCTCGCGGAGGACGCGCTCCGCTTCTACCCGCGCCTGCGCTCGACGCCGCGCCGCTGGGTGCTCGTCGACGCCGCGCCGCGGATCCTGCCCGAGATCCCGCCGCCGCTCGGAGACTACGCAGCAGCCGAGCTGCGCAAGCGCGGAGTCGAGATCCACGTCGACACGACGCTCGGGTCGGTCTCCGCCGACGAGGCCGTCCTCGGCGACGGGACCCGGATCCCGACGAACACGCTCGTCTGGACGGCCGGCGTCGCGCCCAACCCGCTTCTGCGCGAGTGGTCGTTGCCGCTCGACGAGAAGGGCCGCGTCGAGGCCGACGAGCTGCTCCGCGTGCGTGGTCACGAGCACGTCTGGACACTCGGCGACTGCGCGCGCGTCCCGAACACGCGCAGCGACTCGCCGGATCCGCCGACCTGCCAGCACGCGCTCCGCCAGGCGCGACGCCTGTCACGCAACCTGGCCGGCCCGCCGAAGCCGTACGGCTACCGGATGCTCGGCCAGGTCGCGACGCTCGGCCGGCACAAGGGCATTGCCGAAGTCCTCGGCCTGCGACTGCACGGCTTCGCCGGCTGGTGGGTGACGCGCTCGTACCACCTGTACCAGCTCCCGCTCGCGCAGCGAAAGCTCCGGGTCGTCGTGGACTGGACCGTGTCGCTCTTCTTCCGCCGCGACATCGCCGAGCTCGGCCAGCTCGGTCACCCGGAGAAGCTGGGCTGATGGATCTCGCGCCGCTCTTCGGGCTGCGGCTGCGAACGCCGCGGCTCGAGCTCCGCCTGCCTCGGTCGGAGGAGCTCGACGCGCTCCGCGAGGTCGCTCTCGGCGGCATCCACCCGCCCGAGTTCATGCCGTTCACGATCGCGTGGACGGACGATCCCGAGCTCGCGGAGTTCCGCGCCTACCACGAGATGCGGCGGCGAGACTGGCGCGTCGAGGAGTGGCATCTCGAGCTCGGCGTCTTCCTGGAGGGTGAGCCCGTCGGCATCCAGGCCGTGGAAAGCAGGGACTTCCCGGCGACGCTCACGGTGGGCACCGGCTCCTGGCTGGGCCGGCGCTTCCAGCGTCGTGGCGTGGGCACCGAGATGCGGACGGCCGCGCTCGAGCTCGCCTTCCGAGGTCTCGGCGCTGAGCTGGCGCGCTCAGGCGCCGTCGACGGGAACGTGGCGTCGCTGCGGGTCTCCGAGAAGCTCGGCTACCGGGAGATCGGTGGCGGCACGGTCGCGCCGCGCGGCGTCGAGCTGCACCACACGGACGTCGCGCTACGACGAGAGGACTGGAGGCCGCCGGTCGCCGTCGTGATCGAGGGGCTCGGGGCTTGCCTGCCGCTCTTCGGCCTTCCGTCCGAATAGGAAGAAGCCGAACCGAAGCCGCAGGAACCTCCCCGAGGGCGATGCGACGGCAGCAGTCTCGCGCAGCTGGCGTCCCAGCTCATGGTCTCTCAGCGCGACCGAGACACGCTCGGCGTGGTCGACCGCTCAGGTACGCGCGGTGACGGGGGAAGGCGAGACAAGCATGTCGTAAGGGTACGCCGCGCGGTCGGCCCTACGCGAGCACGGGCGAGTCGACGACGTCCACGGCGTCTCCGCGGACGAGCACTGCCCGGCCGTCGGCGAGGCGGACGAACCGCACAGCAGGGTTCGCGGCCACGATCTCGTCGTGGAGCTCCCGTGCTTCCGGCTCCTGGTCGTGCGGGAGCACGGTGAACGGCACGAACCCGAGGGCCACGCTCGACTCGAGCTCCGGAACCTCGTTGCGATTGTCCAGGTTCGCCGCGGGAGCGAGGTCTGGGCCTGCGACCATCGCGCCCGCGCTCGTGCCGACGTAGAGAAGGTCACCGGCCTCGACGAGCGGCGACACGAGCCCGGCGAAGCCGCTGCGCCGGGCGTGCCAGAGCAGGAGATACGAGTTGCCGCCGGCGAGGAAGACGCCGTCGACGCCTCGCAGAGCCGCCGCCACCTCGTCCGCTTCGGCGTGCGCGAGCTCGAGTGTCGAGACCTCGCAGCCGAGGATCTCGAGTTGGCGCCGGTCGCTCTGCACCCATTCCTTGGCCTCGGCGTCGGGTCCTGCCGCGGTCGGGATGAAGGCGAAACGCAGACCTCCTGCCTTCCCATGGGCCAGTTCCGGGAGCGCGCCGACGCCGTACGAGGCGAGCAAAAGCCGCTTCACTCGACAGCCTCGAGTCGCGAGCTGTCGCGGAGGTGCCGTCCGAACTTCCCGGACGGCCGTCCGTCCGTCAGCACCACGTCGGCGGTGAAGTCGTTGGCGCCGCGAATGAGGGAGGAGCCGACGCCGTACGCATCCACAGGCACTGCGCGCTCCTCGAAAGCGTGGATCTTGTCCACGGTGAACCCGCCGGAGACGACGATCCGCACATGGCCGAAGCCGGCGGCGTCGAGCGTGTCGCGCGTCTTCCGGACGAGCCGCTCGTTCACGCCCGTGGGCTTGAAGTCGCCCATCTCCTCCCACAGGGAGCGGTCTACGAGCGTCTCCGACGTGTCGAGCCGGATGCCCCAGAGCCGTTCGCCGAGCGCCTTCGCCACCTCGAGCGCCGTGCGCACCGAGTCGTTCTCGAAGTCGACGAGGACGGTCACGGCCATCTCCGGCGGCGCCCAGTCGGCGAACTTGCGCGCCGCGAGGACGGTGTCGCCGCCGTAGGCCGCGATGAGGGAGTGGGGCACCGTGCCGATCGATCGGCCGCCCCACCATGACGCCTGCTCGTCGCTCGTGACGCCGATCTCGAAGCCGGTGATCCGGCCGGCGACGTAGGCCGCGTAGCCGTCACCGGCCTGGACGCGGTGGTGGTCGAAGCGCGCCGGCATGAAGATGATCTGCTTGCCGTTCGCTGCCTCGAGCACCTTCACGACGTTCGTCGTGATCAGCGTGCGGCGCGCAAGCGTGCCGAGGTAGGCGGTCTCGAGATGCGCAAAGGTCGTGTAGTCGCCCTCGATCGTGAGCACCGTCTCCCACGGCTCGATCCGGTCGCCGTCGTGCAGCGCTCGGATCGTGAGCGCGTCCGGCTCGTGGGAGCAGAGCCGGAGGATCGCGATCGCCTCGTCCATCCCCCCGAGCCACGCGCCGTTCTTCTGGAACACCTGGACGACGACGTTCGGGTGGCGGCCGTCCGCCAGAAGCGCGTCGCGGGCGTGGTTGAAGTACGCGTCTGTGTACCAGCCCGCGCGCATCTTCTCGACGGGGAGGTCGAAGACCTCGGGAGAAAGTCGCTGCCTACTTTGCAGCGGCATGCTCGAGCTCGAGGCACGCCTCGAGCGCGGCCTCGGCCACCTCGAGCTGCTCGGCGCTCGGCTCCGCGGTCGAGAAGCGGTGCTGGAGCTCGTGGCCCGGCTTCGCCAGAGCCTGCGCCAGCGGGTTCGTGGGGTTGCGCGTCATCCAGCCGAAGAGCTCGGTGGCCGCCGCGATGGCTCCGATCTGTGCAGCAGCCTGGGCTTGCTTCCGCAGCCGCTCGGGCGCGAGGCCGGCGAGGACGTTGCCGACCGCAGACGTCGCGACGAGAGGCCCGACGAGGTGGCCGCCGCAGCGCTCGTGCTCGCGGGTCGCGCGCTTCCCGTGCTCGTAGCTGCCGATCGAGATGTGCTCCGCGCCGTGATAGGCCGCGAGCTCGCCCGAGCGGAGCGCGAACACCGCCGGAGCGACCGAG